>NZ_JASUSU010000042.1:0-25679 GCF_030445905.1 Oceanotoga sp.
TTAACAATTTAATTATAACCTATGGAGGTAAATATCCCTTTTAACATCGTTTAAAATTACTTTAAATAAACGTTTTTAGAATTTAGAAAGATACTATTTGAATTTATAAACATTGGAGGTGGGTTAAATTGATTAAAAGTGTTGGACAAAGAATATTTTTAGGCTTTTTAATAGTAATAGTAATTTTTTTGATTGGAGTGATAATAGATTTAAGAGCTTTATATGATTCTAATAGATCATTTGATGAATTTAATTATATTTCTGATAAACTCGATATTTCAAATGAACTTAATTTTAGTTTTTTGACAATTGAGGGTAAGATGAAAGACTTTTTTATAAATAAAGATGAAAATTCTAAATTAGAATTAAAAAAAGAATTTGATAATCTTTTAGATTCTTTGAATAAAGCAGAAATATTTTTAGCGAATGATTCAGAAGAGCTTTCTAATTTAAACAAATTTAAGAAGTATATAAATGATTTTGAAAAATATTTTAAAGAACTTATGAATGCTAAAGACAAAGAAAGTTTTGAAAAGTCAGTTGAAAATATGAAAGTTATAAGTAAAAAAGTTTCTGATTTTATTAATTTAGAGAATTCAAGACTTTTAAAAGAAAGAGAAAATATAGAAAATAATATAATAGACAATAATAATTCAACCATGAGAAATCTCATTATACTTTTTATAATTAGTATTTTAATAGCTTTTTTGACTTCTTTTTTTATAACTTATTACATAAGAAAACCATTAAAAAAACTTTCACAAAAAGTTATAAAATTTGGTAAAGGAGATCTTACAGTCCAATTTAAAAAAACTTATAATGATGAGATAGGAGATATTCAAGAATCTCTTTCTTTTATGGCTAACAATTTAAAAGAAGTTGTTAATTCTATAATGGACAGTGTAGAATTTAATACAGAAAAATCTTCAGAATTGTCTTCAATGTCTCAAGAAAGTACGGCATCTATAGACAGAATAAATGATAAAGTTGATAATATAAGTACATCTTTACAAGATGCTACAGGAGCTATTGAAGAAGTTAACTCTTCTATGGAAGAACTTTCAGCGAGTGCAGAAACTTTGAGTTCTGTAGTAGAAAAGATAATGAATATAGCTGAAAGTACTAAAGATAAATCTGATGAAGGTCAAGAAATAATAGATTTAACTGCGAGTTCTATAAAAGAAGCAGTTTTAAAGTCACAAGAAGCTGAAGATATTTCAACGAAAACATTAAAGGATGCAGAAGAAATAGTCAAAGTTGTCGAAGTTATAAGTTCTATAACAGAGCAAACAAACTTACTTGCATTGAATGCGGCAATTGAAGCAGCTCGTGCTGGAGAAGCGGGAAAAGGATTTTCAGTAGTTGCTGATGAAATAAGAGTTTTAGCGGATGAAAGTAAGAAAGCTACAAATCAAATAGGAAATATAGTAGAAAATATAAGAAGTTCTATTTCTAATTCTAATAATAAAACATTTCAAACAAAAGAAAAGATATTAATCGTTGAAAAAAAATCTTTTGAAGTTATGGATAAATTTAAAAATATAAAGGAAGATATAAAAAAACTAGATGAAATAATCGAAAATGTTACAGCTTCTGCTCAAGAACAAGCATCAAGTGTTGAAAGTATAAATATTTCTATTGATGATATAACTAAACATGTATCAGATGTAAGTGAAAAACTTGAAAGTACTTCCGAAGATTTAGATAAACAAACTGATAATTTAAATAAAGAAAGTGAAAGTGCTGAAAAATTATTGGAATATACAGTAAAACTTAAATCTTTAATAGATAAATTTGAAATATAAAAAAAGGAACAAATCTTTAGATTTGTTCCTTTTTTAATCTTTACTCAAAAGTTTTTGTGTTTTATTTAATAATAATTTGTACAAAAAGATACTTATTGATATATTTAATATCAGAGAAATTATCGTTAATAGAGTTGGAGATAAATTTTTAAGTATAGTTGCACCTATGAAAGATAATAAAGCACAATATCCAAATACTATTAACATAGCAAATAAACCATTTAAATTTCCTTTCATTGCTTTTTGTGGATTATCCCATTTCAAATTAGGATTTATTGTATCTACTATCATTTGTATTAAATTTAAAGTTGTTACGATAGAAAAAGAGGTTATGAACATCATTAAAATTTTTATGAAAGAAAAAGATCCTATATAACTTATTAAAATAGTAACGATTATTATAGGAACAGAGGAAAATATATTTATATGTATTAATTTTGAATTTATTATTTGCATTGTTGATGCTGGAATGATTTTTAATTCTCCAAAAGAAGTCCCTTCTCTTGAAAAAATGGAATAAGAAATACCGTTTATAGATGCTGATAATGCTGCTAATATAGTTCCTATTGGTAAAATATAATTCCCTGCATTTTTAATCAAATCTTGTATCATTTTTATATCTTGATCATCACTATTTTTAAAGACTAATGTAAATAGTATTAGCATTATTGGAAAAACGAGAATATTTGCAAATCCATTTACTGAAAAAGATGGTGTTCTCATAAAATTATTCCATTCTCTTTTAAATAATGCGATAGTTTTACTATTTTCCTTTTTTAATGAAGAATTTTTATATTTTTTATTTGATATTGAATGCCCTTTATTGGATTTTAAAAATTTAAAATAAAATGGTTTGCTTATTAAAATAGATAAATATAATAATGATATATTTAATAATATATATAAAAAAAGCCATATTATATTTATATTATCTGAGAATATTTTTGATATTAATATTACTGGAGGATAGTATAAAGAAATTCCTTGATTAATACTTTCAGAATATTTTGACATATTTGAGAGATCTTGAGGTGAAATTAATTTTGAGTTTATATCTTGATTTATGATATAACTGATGAAAAATAAAGATATTATTATCAAAAAAGATACTATTAATATATAAAATTCTTTATTTTTTGATTTTATGAATATACCACTTGTTATCATTGAAACAATTGTTATTAAAGAAATTGCGAATATTTGAGATAATAAATATACTATTATCATACTTATATAAAAAAAGATATTGGCCTTTTCATTTATTCCATAATATATAAAAGTTGGTAATATTATTATTGTAGATATTATGATTTGATCTAAATATGCTGTTGATAGTTTTGAAATGATGATTTCATTTTGAGTTATTGGAAGTGTTAAAAGTAAATTATTTTTTTTTGATAAAAATAAATTACCTGTAATAGTAAGCATACCCACAATTATTCCGATTATTCCACTCAACATAGATGCCATTGTTAACAATGATTCTGGAGAATTAATAGTTTTAAATACGGTATAATAACTTCGAAGTATTTGACTGTACAAAGGAATTATAGAGATTATTGATACTATTATTGCTACAGTTATGGCTATTAAATTGATTCTTTGGCTTTTTTCATTTTTGAATGAATAAATATTTTTTGATATAGAATAATGTGAATTTATCTCAGTCGAGATAAGAGAAATCAATTTTTTCGCTTTCACTTTCTGTCACCTCCAAGAATAAATCTTCAAGGCTTTCATTTCCTTTATTTTCTTTTAATTGTTCAATAGTACCCATAAATATGATTTCACCTTTATTTATTATAGCTATTCTATCGCAAACTTTTTCAGCTATTTCCATTATATGAGTCGAAAAAAAGACAGTTTTATTATTTTGCGTATGATTTTTCATCATTTTTTTTAATATAAAAGCAGATTCTGGATCTAATCCAACTATAGGCTCATCTAAAATCCAAAGATCTGGATTATGAATTAATGTTGATATTAAAGATAACTTTTGTTTCATACCATGTGAATAAGAAGATATTGGGTTGTTTATAGCTTCTCCCAATTTAAAATGTTTTAGTAATTTTTCAAGTCTATTTTCTCTTTCTAAAGGTGGAACTTCAAACATATCACAAATGAATTTTATATATTCAATACCTTTTAATTTTTCCATTAATAAAGGTTCATCTGAAACATATCCAATACTTTGTTTTATCTTTAAAGGGTCTTTTTTTATATCCAAACCATTTACAAAAATTTCACCTGAACTCGGCTGAATTATTCCAGTTATCATCTTTATTGTAGTTGTTTTACCAGCACCATTAGGGCCTAAAAATCCAAAAATTTCACCTTTTTTTACTTCGAGATTCATATTTTTTACAGCTTTAAAGTTATTGTTATAAGTTTTTTCAAGATTTTTTATTTTTATCATAGTTTTTACCTCCCTTTAAAAATCTTTTTTTTCAAAGATTTTTAATGAAAAAAATATTAAAAAAATAGAAAATAATATTGAAAGAATTATAGGCAAAAAATCCATTTCATTTTTGATTATTAATTTTGGATCTAATATAAAATTATATGGTGTTTTTATTTTTACATTCGGTAAAAAATATAATGTAAGACATAAAAAAATTATTGTCAATGGGATAATAAAACTTTTTATTTGTGTTTGAGTAATTATAGAAATCAAAACTGCTATTGGAATTATTAATGAGCTTATAATCGTTTGTTGGATAAAAATCTTAAAATAATCAATTATTTGAAAATCAAAACTACTCATAGATAATGTAATTATAGAAATAATAAAAAATATTATATTAATCAAAACAAAGTTTATATATATAGAGGATACTTTTTTTATAAAAATATTTTTTCTTGATTTTCTTGTTATCAAAAAATCAAAAGTCTTTTTTTCAAATTCTTTTGAAAAAACACTATAAGAAAATATTAAAGCCATTAAAGGTAAAAATTGTCCAAAGTTTTTTCCATACCATTGAGTTTTAATAAAAAAATCTAAATTCCTAAGTTTTTCTATTTGAATCATACTTGAAAAAGCTTTTAATGCTTCTTTATTTTGATTTAAAACTTGTATAGTTTTTTCTTTAAATATTAATAATAAAAAGAAAAAAGATAAAAGTAAAGAAATAGATATTATTAATCTTCTTTTTGAATCTAAAAATTCTTTATACATTATATTCACCTCTTATTAGAGCTTCAAAGATTATGTCAAAAGAAATATTTTCATATTCTTCATTTCTTAATTGATCTTTTTTTATAATATAAACATTTGAGTTTCCTGCTTTTTTATAAAAATATCCTTTTGGGATATTTGAAACTACTGCCACATAATTTTCTTTTAAATCATCTATTGATGAATTTTCAATTATTTTACCTTTATTCAGTATTATGGTTTTATCTGCTAATTTTTCTACTTCTGTTAGTATATGACTTGTATAAATTATTGATTTATTTTTAAAAGTTAAATCTCTAAAAAATTTAAAGATCATATTTCTTTTTATAGTATCTATATTATTTACTGGTTCGTCTAATATATATAAATCTGCATTTGTTGACAAAATTATTATATTGTATAGTATAGATCTATTTCCATTAGATAAATTAATGATTTTATCATCATTTAATTCAAAAATATTTAAAAATTGTTTTGCTTTATTTATATCAAAACGATTATCATATTTTTGAAGTATTTTGAATATTTTCGAGATTTTATAATTTTCATAAAGAGATTTATTTTCTGGTAGATAAACAAAATTATCATTTATCGAAACTTCACCTTCGTATTTTTTTATCAAGCCAGTAATTATTTTCAATAAAGTTGTTTTACCAGCACCATTAGGGCCAATTATCGAAAGAATATGACCTGTTTCTATTTCAAAATTGATATTTTCTAATATAATTTTATTATTATATTTTTTCTTTAAATTTTTAATCTGCATTATTATTCACATCCTTAAAAGTATCCTCAAGCACATTTTTCAATTTTTTGAAAGGAATACCAGAGTTTTTACAATTATGAGCTATTTTCTCAAACTCTTTGATTCTTTTACTTTGAAAGTCATCTTGATTCAAGTCTTTTACTTTGTATCCTTTTCCCCTCATAACCTCTAAAACTCCTTCAGCAACAAGTTCTCTATAAGCTCTTGCAACTGTATTCAGATTCACATCTAAATTTTTTGCATTTTCTCTTATAGAAGGAATTTGATCATCTGGATTGAGTTTTTTGTTTATTATTTGTTCTTTAATTTTGTTTTTTATTTGTTGATAAACAGGAGTATTTGAATTAAAATCTATATAAAACCACATTATCCTCACCTCTGTAATATTATACTATTACAGTATAAACTTTGTCAAGTAATATCTAACCATATTGTTTTATTAAAAAATGATATAATTATAAAAATGGAGGTGAAAATATGAAAAAAATTTATAGTTTACTTGAAGATTTAAATGAATTTTTTAGAAAAAATGAAGAAATAAAAGCCGTTATTTATTATGGCGATACTATAAATAGACCAGATTATTTTAAAAATTTTTTTATCACAATTTATTCTGATAATTTTAATTTGAAAGAAGAAATTTTTTCTGATATAAAATATAGAATTAATGACTATTTTGACGTTATTTATGAAATTTTAGAAGAAGATAAAATATCTTTTTTTACAACGAGAAAAGAAAGGATAAATATTAATTTTAAATTTAAAAATAAATACTATGAAGATGTTTTTATGCTCGAGAGAGAAAATTTTATTATCGATGAAATAGTATATCTCAAGCGAGATATGACAGGACCTTTTTTTGATGAGGAAAATTATAATCAAAAATTGATAAATTCATTTTTAAATGAATTAGAAAATTTTTTTCTTCAACTTAATACAAACAATGTTATGGAAGCTTATTTAATATATTCAAAATTAATAAACATTGTTTTTAATATTTATTCTATAGAAGATAAACTCGATTATGATCTTTGGTATAAAGATACAAATAAGGAAATTGTAAAGGATATAATGAATATTTCAGAAGGATTAGATATTAACTTAATAAATACTAAAATTTATAAATTGATAGATTTTTTCATGAAAAAAATAGAAAATGATAAAAGTAAAAAAATAGAAAGAGTTGTAAACTATATAAGGACAAAATATCCAATATTTTTTAATTTTAGAGATATTTCAAGTGTTCCAAATGAAGCATCTTCAAATGTAATTTTAAATGATGGATATGTTTTTAGAAGCTCATCTTTAAGTAATTATGATGAAGTTTTTCTTGAAAGTTTTATGATAAAAAATAACATAAAAAAAATAATAGATTTACGTGGTGAACAAGAAATAAAGAGGTATATAAAAAGAAGGGGGAAAGATTATTCAGATAATTTTAAAGAAAAATATGTTGTAAACCTGTATATGAATGATATTGAAGAAATAAAATATTATCCAGATAATATTAGACAAAATAACTATTATCATGTTTTAAAAGAATTTAGATATATAATAGGTGATTTATTTAAAAATCATATTTCAAAAGCAGATGAAGAACATTTTATAATACATTGTGAAACGGGAAAAGATAGAACGGGAATAGTTATAGCAATATTATTAGATTTATTGGGCATTGATAAGTCTACCATAGTAAAAGACTATTTGAAATCTTTTCAAGATGTGAAAAAAGAAAACATTGAGTTTGTTATAGATAAACTCAATAATGAATTTGGCGGCAGTGAAAATTACCTTATAGAATTTTGTAATGTTGATAAAAGTATATTAGATAAAATAAAGAAAATATTTATTTTAATTTAATTCATAAGATTTTAAGGCTTCTTCATAGTCTTTAAATATAGTCAAAACCTGATCTAATTTGGTTAGTGCAAATATTTTTAATATATTTGCTTTTGGTGATATTATACATAATTTTTTACTTAAGGAAGAGGTGTTTTTTATCAATGAAATCAATGATCCAAGTCCAGAAGAGTCTATATAATTTAAATTTTTAAAATCAAGAATTATATATCTTGAGCCTTCTCTTTCAATTGCAGTATTTAAATCATCTTTAATTTGCTTATGAGAATAAACATCAAAATCACCAGATATTTTAACTAATAAAACTTTATTATCCAATTTTTGTTCATATTCACATTTCATACAATCACCCCTTATGTCGGTATATATTTTTATTTTACCATAAATTAAAATAAGAAAGGAGATTTTTTATGAATAAAGAGTTAGAAAATATGATTCAAGGCAAACTTTACAGATCTGGAGATCCTTTTTTAATTCAAGCAAGAAGAAATGCAAGACTTTTGTTTGAGGAATATAATAAAACATCTATAGATGAGTTTCAAAAGAGAAAAGAAATATTAAAAAAATTGTTGGGTAAAACAGGAGAAAATTTTTATATAGAACCTGATTTCAAAGTTGATTATGGTTTTAATATTTTCATTGGAGAAAATTTTTATATGAATTATGATTGTGTGATACTCGATTGTTCAACTGTGAAAATTGGAGATAATGTTATGTTTGGTCCTGGAGTACATATATATACTGCATATCATCCATTAGAATTTAAAAAAAGAAATTCTGGTTATGAACTTGCAGCTCCAATAGAAATAGGAGATAATGTTTGGATTGGTGGTGGAGCTATAATAAATCCTGGGATAAAAATTGGAAATAATTCTGTAATAGGTTCTGGAAGCATAGTTACTAAGGATATTCCAGATAATGTTTTTGCGGCTGGTAATCCATGTAAGATTATAAAAGATATAAAAAATGATGTGTAATTTTATTTTTTTGTAACAAATAGAGTATATAATTGTATTATAAAATGAATGTTTTTTAGCGTTGGACCAAACCCCTGTAATAAAAAAGCCCTTTTAAAAGGGGCTTTTTTTAATTTGATTTATGATATATAATATTTATTGTATTAACTATTTAATTAAAGGGGGCGAATTTTTTGAACAAAAGAATGGAAAAATTGTTAAAAACAATGAATGAAAATAAAGTTTCTCAGATTTTATTAACATCTCCATATCATATAAAGTATTTTACTGGAAAGATGATAGAGCCTGGAGAAAGATTTTTAGGAGTACTCATAACAAAAGAAGGAAAGTGTGATATATTTTTAAACAAACTTTTTAGTGTTGAAGAAGTTGAAGGATTTAATGTACATATATATGAAGATAAAAATGATCCTGTAAATCTTATATGTGAATTTATAGAAAAAAATAATATTTTATATGTAGATAATGAATTAAAATCAAGATTTTTAGTGAAAATTATAGAAAAATTAAAAAATATTGAAATCAAACTTGGAAATTATTTGATAGATAATTTAAGAGTTATAAAAGATTCTGATGAAATAAATTTGATGAGAGAATCATCCAATATCAATGATCTTGCAATGGAAGATATGATAAAACTCGTTCCTGAAATGTTACCAGAAAAACTTTTAGCAAGAGCAGTTGAGGCCAATTTAATGAAACATGGTGCATCTGGAAATTCATTTACGCCTTTAATAGCTTATGGTAAAAATGCAGCCGAACCACATCATGATTCAGATAAAACACCTTTGAAAAGTGGAGTTAATGTTTTAATAGACATGGGAGGTGTATACAAAGGTTATTGTTCAGATATGACAAGAACTGTATTTTTTGGAGACCCTGGTCAAAAAGCAAAAGATATTTATAATATAGTTTTAGAGGCAAATCTTAAAGCCATAGAAATGGTTAAACCAGGTATGAAATTCTCAGAAATAGATGCAGCAGCTAGAGATTTTATAACTAAAAAGGGATATGGAGAATTTTTTACTCATAGAACAGGTCATAACATAGGAATTGAAGTTCATGAATGGCCAGATGTAAATGAAAATATTGATATACTTTTAAAACCTGGAATGATATTTTCTATAGAACCAGGTATTTATTTAAAAAATATACTTGGAGTTAGAATAGAGGATCTTGTTTTAGTTACTGAAAATGGTGTTGAAGTTCTAAATAAATATGATAAAGATTTATTAATTATATAATTTAGGAGATGAGTATGGTGAGTTCGCAACTAAAAGGGTGGGTATATCTGTTAATAACAGTTTTTTTCTTCAGTACCATAGAAGTTGTTACAAAACCTTTTGCAGGGGTATTTGATCCTCTTCAAATAACTTTTTTAAGATTTTTCTTTGGAGGACTTGTTTTATTAATATTTTTATTGATATCAGGAAAAATGAAAACTTATAAACTTACAGTCAAATCATTAGTTTTAATGGGATTAATAGGAAGTTTAAATTCTGTACTATCTATGTCTCTTTTACAATTATCTGTAAAGTTTTCAAATGCTTCTACGGCAGCAATCTTAATATCGGCAAATCCAATTTTTGTTGTTATTCTTGCTTCTTTAATACTGAAAGAAAAGATAACTTTGAGAAAGGTTGTATCAATGGCAGTTGGAGCTTTGGGTATAATCATTATATTGATGTCCAATTCTTCTGGAGATAGTACTTTAGGACTTTTATATGGGGTGCTTGCTACGATAAGTTTTGCACTTTATACAGTTTTAGTAAAAAAATATGTTAAAGAAATACCTTCTATAATATTTGTAACTTTTTCATTTTTACTTTCATCAATTATATTTTATATAGTATTGCTCATATTCAAAATACCTGTTTTCACATTTGAAATTGAAAGCTTTAATGTTATATGGATGTTGGCATATATAAGTATATTCGTAACTGGTATTGCTTATATAACTTTTTTTAAAGCTTTTGAAGTATTAGATGCATCAAAAGGTTCTTTTTCATACCTTTTGAAACCAGTTATTTCTATGATAATGGCTTATTTATTTTTAAATGAAATTCCAAATAATATGAAATTAATAGGAACTGTTTTTATAATACTATCTGTAGCAATAATAGCTTTAAAAGGTAAAAAAAATAAAATTTAAAATAAAAACTCCTTATTAAATAAGGAGTTTTTTTTAATTTAAATCAATTATATCGATATCTATACCATTTTTTTGAAATTCAGGTAAGATTTGTTCTTTGTTTCCAACTATAACTGTAAAGAATTTTTCAGGATAAGTATTCTCCACAAAAGACTTTTGTACTTTTTCAGCATTCAATTTATTATATTCATTTATAAAATAATTCATATAATCCAATCTTTCTTTATTTAAATCTAAAGATGAAATTATAGATCTTATAATTGAAATCTTATCATTGAGAGAAGAAGGTAAAAGAGCATTATAAATATTAACTATCTGGAAAACCTCATCTTCATTTATAGGATTCTTATTTTCTTTAATATCATTCATTATTTTTATTATATCTTTTCTTGCTTCGAAAGTTTTTTCTGGTCTTACTGTAGTAGAAATTGAAAAAACTCCATCATTTATATTTTCTGTAAAATTTGAATATACTCCATAAACAAGACCTTTATTGGTTCTGAGTTCTTTCATAAGCCTACATTGAAAATCACCTGAACCATATATTTGATTAGCTATTGTAAAAGGAATGCGATCTTTAAATTCATTTTTTTTGTAAAAATTATATCCCATTATTATATTAGCTTGAGTTGAATCTGGTTTATTAATTAAAAGAATTTTATTATTTAGCTGAGAATTATCTTTTCTTTCGAATTCTGGGATTTTTGAACTCTTTTTATTCCAATCTGAAAATGAATTTGATATATAATTTAGCATTTTTTTAGTTTCAAAATCACCTGAGATAGCAACTATTATTTTATCTGGAGAAATACTTTTATTATAATGAGCCATGATTTTATCTGGGGTTACAGTTTGTATATTCATTAAAATTCGGTTTAAATCATATTGATAACTGTATGGTATATCATTATAAATATTTTTATAAAAATACATTTTTGATATAGAATCTTCATTTGTTCTTGCTTGCATTAAATAAGCATAGCTTTCTTGTAAAACTCTTAAAAGATAATCTTTATTAAAATCAACATTTATAAGTGTTTCTTTTAATAAATCCACCATTTTTTCTTTGTCAGGGCTCAAAGCATTTCCTTCGAAAGATATATAATCATTTTTAACATCCATGGATAAAGAAAGTCCATTCAATTCTTTGAATTTAGAAAAATCAGATTCAGAATAATTCTTATTTCCTTTATTCATCATTTGAACCATTATACTGGTTATTCCAGCATTAGTATCATCTTCAAAAGAAAGTCCGCCTTTTATAAAGCCTGTCATTTCTATTATTGGAAGACTATTATCTTCAATTAAATAAATTATCATACCATTATTCAATTCAGTTCTTGTGAATGTTGGAATCTTTATTATTGGTTTTTCATTTTTATTATCTGCCAATTCTTTAAACATTTCGGGGCTAAAGTCTATAGAAAAAGCTGTTATAAAAACAAATATTATTAATATATTAAAAATTATTTTTTTCATTTTATTTCCTCCATTATTTAGATTTAGGGACTATATATCCAACAGTTCTATTAGTAGGTACAAAATATTTTTTTATAGAATTTTCTATATCTTTAGAGTTTAGATTTTCAACGATATTTATATTTTTTTGAAGTAGATTTTCATCATTATATTTTAATATATTAGAAATTGTTATTTGTTCAACATTTTTAATATTCTTTTGTGAAAATATCAAAGATTTTAAGGTGTTTTTCTTTATTATTTCTAATTCTTCATCATTAACTCCATTTTTAAAGATATTTTCTAATTCTTGATCAAAAGTATTTTTAACATAATCGAGTTGAGATTCGTTATAAGGAACAGCATATAATATTGCATAACTTTGATTCCTTATTAAAAATGGTAAAGCTCCAGCTTCCATTATCACATTTTCTTTTAATTTCAATCTTGTATTTATTCTTGAATTTTGTGAATTTACAAGAATATCCATTATAGAGCCTATACTTATGATATCTTCGGAATTTCCAGCGGGTAATTTGTATAACATAACCATTACGGGAATATTTGTATTTTTTTCAATTTTTATAAAATTTTCTGATTTTTGTTCAGGTTCTTTTATTGTATTTCTTTTGATTTCTTGAGGTTTATAATCATCGAAATATTTTTTTGCAAGAGTTAAAACATCTTCAGGATATATATCTCCAGAAACAGATAATATAGCGTTATTAGGAGCATAATAAGTTGTATAATGATTTCTCATATCTTCGACTGTTAAGTTGTTTAAATCATCCATCCATCCAATTACTTGATGATTCAAGCCAGAATATTTGAAAGCAGTTGCTTGTAAGTCTTCTAAAGCGGATTGAAAGAAATTACTTTCTAAATTCATCCTTCTTTCTTGTTTTACAACTTCTCTTTCTCTATTAAATTCTTCAGAGTCTATTTTTAAATTTCTCATTCTATCTGCTTCTATAGCTATTGCAAGTTCCAGTTTTGCAGAAGGAATCTCTTCAAAATAAACTGTATAATCATATGAAGTTTGAGCATTATTAGTTCCGCCGACAGATTTTAATAGAATATCAATATCTTGTTTATTGAGAGAATCTGTTCCCAAGAACATTACATGTTCTAAGAAATGTGATAACCCTGTTTTTCCATTAAATTCGTCAATTGAACCTACATTATACCAAACAGATACTTTAGCTAAAGGTATACTATGATCTTCAAAAACATATATTTTTAATCCATTTTCTAATTCATAGCTTGTATAATTTGGTTTTGGTACTTGTAAATTTTCAGAAAAAGTAAAAATTAGCAAAGTGAAAAAAAGAACTAATATTAAATTTTTTTTCATCAAAAAACCTCCCACTTAAATTTAATGATATTCTATCATAAAAAATAGGAGCTTTAAATTAATATTTAAAGGCTCCTGTTAATTTTTTATTATTTATTTTTTTCATTAAAAAGTTTTTTTATTTCAGAATCATCTAAAGTGTTATTTTCTTTTTTAAATTTATTCTCTATATTTTTTATTTTATCTTCTATAAGATCAGAATTATTTACTTTTATAATCTTATTTGAAGATATTTCATCAAAGATGTCTTCAGGTTTTTCAGGTTTTACAAACTTTATACCAGTAGATTTTATAAAATCATTTAAATCTGATTCTGAAATGACCTCTTCATTATTTTCGAAAGTTACTTTTAATTTTGATCTATTTATCCAATCTTTTACTGTATATTCTGAAACGCCAAGAATTTTAGCAGCTTCTTCTTTTGTATACATAAAATTCCCCCTTTTAAAATATTTTTATTTCTTTGTCAAACATATCTTTACTTGAATTTCTATGGCTTATACATAATATAGTTTTATCTTTAAAATTATTTACAATATTTTCAAATATTGAATACTCCATTTTTTCATCCACACTTGTCAAAGATTCATCAATCATGATTATTTCAGGCTCATTTGCCAAATTTTGAGCTATATTTATTCTTGATTTTTCTCCACCAGATAAAATATTATTATTTATTTTTTTAGAATTATTTCTTTTTAAAACATCTTCAAGTTGAGATATTTTTATTAAATTTTCTAATTTTTTATTAGATTTTCCCAATAAAATATTATTTTCTATAGTATCTGAAAATACAGCAGCATTTTGAAATGAAATTCCAAATAACTTTCTAATACTTTCATTTGATATATCTTTTAATTCAATTCCATTTATTTTTATAGAACCATCATAATTAGAATTAAGTTTTAAAAGAACATTAAAAAAAGAAGATTTACCTATACCGCTTTCACCAGATATAAAAATTTTTTCTCCTTTTTTTATTTTCATATCTGGTATTTTTAAATCTCGTTCAGAATTTATATTTATTTTGAGATCTTTTACTGTTAATTCCTCAAAAGTATTTAATTTTGTATTTCCAGAAGTTTCTCTTTTTAATATATCATATTCTTTTATGCTCTTTAAAAAAGGTTTAGAACTAAAAAATTGCATTATTAAAGAATAAAATCCTTTAAAACTCGATAAGAAAAGAGGGATAAATGAATAAAGTATTATAATATTTCCTGTTGATATATTTATTATATTTGTAAATTTCATTATTAAATATATTACCAAGATTGGTACTATTGAATTAATTAGACCATTCATATATTGCCAATAATTTTCTGCTATTGCAGATTTAACAACTGCATTTGTTAAATTTATATTCTTTTTTTCTATTTTGTTTAAAAAATAATCATAGGCATTTTTAACTTTTATATTTTTTATAGAATCTAAAGATTCTATTGTCGAAGAAGACAATTCACGAGATTTTTCAAGCATTTTCATTTGATAATCTGCCATCTTTTTTTTAATTCCAATTGTAAATAAAAGAGTCAAAGGAATTGCAATTAAAGAAAATAATCCAGCATAAAAACTTATTTTAAAAATGATATATAAGTATATTATCATTTCTATTAATCTTGAAACCATGAATATTATTGAAGTATAAAAAGAAGATACTCTACTTGAAGAAATATTTAAAATAAACATAAAAATAAAAAGAAAGAAAATGATAAAAATATTATTTTGTATCGTTTGTACATCATTATTCATTATTCCTGTATTGAAAAATATTTTCAATTTTTCAGATAAAATAAAAGAAAAAAATCCAGTTATTAAAGATAAAATTAAAACAATTATAGTATTAAAATAATTGTTTTTAAAGAAGATTTTTAATGAATTCATTGTGTTCACCCCTATACTTTATAAGTTTTGATATTAATGAATATCTATATTTTGGGGTTTATATGTATAGAAAATAGTACTATTATTGATATAATTAGTTGCATATATTTTTTTATATCGATTAAAATTTTTATAATTATAAATACTCATTTTATTTTGGTTAAATATATTAAATTATAACATAATTAGTGTTCAATTTGTTGTTAATTTACATATTGCAAATAAATATTATAGAAATAATTTATATCAATAATTAAAAATAGGAGATGATTAAATGAAATTAACTATAGTTGGAAGATGGGGGGCTTATCCAGAAAAAGATGAACCATGTTCAGGTTATTTATTAGAAACCAAAAATAACAAAATACTTATAGACTGTGGCCCAGGTGTTTTAACCAATGTTCAAAGGTACTGTTCATTAGATGAAATAGATTATGTTATTATAAGTCATTTTCATCCAGATCATTTTACTGATATATATTCTTTTCAATATGCAAGTATGATATCTATGAAACTTGCTAAGAGAAGAACCCCTTTAAAAATTATATCTCCATTAAAAGATAATAAATCTAAAGAAATGAAATATGGTGAATTTACTGAATCTATATTATATGATGAAGGTTCTATATTATCATTGAATGATGTTGAAATAAGGTTTTCGCTCAATGAACATCCGATTCTTTGCTATTCCATAGGAGTTCACCATGAAAATAAATATTTTGCTTATTCTGCTGATACACAAATAGGGCATAATTTAATTGAATTTGTAGAAAAAGCAGATTTATTTTTATGTGAATCTTCATTATATGAAAATATGGAAAAAGAAATAAAAGGACATTTAACTGCAAGACAGGCTGGAAATATAGCTCATTCGGCGAATGTAAAAAAAATGATATTAACACATCTACCTCATTTTGGAGATCATGAAGATCTTTTGAATCAAGCTAAAAAAGAGTTTATTGGTGATTTATATTTAGCAAATTGTGGAGATGTTTACTATATTTAAATCCTTCTAAAGGAGGAAAAATTATGAAAAAGGTTTATAAGACTATATTATTAGTTTTGATTTTATTGAGTTTGAGTTTTGTTTTGATTTCATGTGGTAGCGATGAAACAGAAAAAGAAAATGATAAAGTGAGAATTGTAGTGAGAGTAGCACAGGATCCAGATTTTTTAGATCCACATAGAGCTGCAGCATCAGGCACTTATGAAATAATGTTTAATGTTTTTGAAGGTTTATTAGATCCAAATACAGATGGAGGAGTAAAACCAGCAGTTGCAAGTTCTTATAGTGTTTCTGATGATGGTAAGGTTTATACTTTTAAATTGAGAAAAGGGATAAAGTTTCATAATAATAATCTTGTGACTGTTGAAGACATAAAATATTCTTTGGATAGGTTGATAGGAACCGAAAATTCAAATGGTTTATCTACAGAATTTAGTAATAAAGTTGAAAAAGTTTCTATTGTGGATGATGATACTGTTAAGGTGTTTTTAAAAGAATTGGATACAAATTTTTTGAGTAATTTTATACAACCTATAATACCTAAAGATAATGATGAGTTTCAAAATACTAAACCTATAGGAACAGGACCTTTTAAATTTATTGAATATATTCCAGGCCAAAAAATAATAATGGAAAAAAATGAAAATTATTGGAATAAAGATGTTCCAAAAATAGATGAAATAGAATTTAGAATAATACCAGATGAACAAGCATCGCTTTTAAGTTTCAAAGCTGGAGAAATAGATATGTATCCAAGAATATCAGCAGAGTATATAGAATCTTTAGGAGAAAATTCTTATGTAGTAGATGGAGCTCAAAATCTTGTTCAGTTATTTGCATTTAATATGAATAGAAAGCCTTTTAATGATAAAAGAGTTAGAGAAGCTATAAATCATGTTGTAGATAAAGATCAAATAATAAAAGCTCTTGCTAATGGTTATGGAAGTAAAATAGGAACAAATATGAGTCCTGCAATGAAAAAATACTATAATGAAGATCTTGAGAATTATTATGATGTGAATATAGATAAAGCAAAAGAATTGTTAAATGATGCAGGATATAAAGATGGATTTGATATGATAATAACAGTTCCATCAAATTATAAATTTCATGTAGATACAGCCCAAATAATAGTTGAACAATTAAAACAGGTTGGAATAAATGCAAGCATTGAGCAAGTTGAATGGGGAGTATGGCTTGACAGAGTTTATACATCTAGAGATTATCAATCTACAGTTATAGCGTTTACTGGAAAACTTAATGCTTATGATGTTTTAAAAAAATATATGAGTGATTATCCAAGAAATTTTATAAATTATAATAATGAAGAATTTGATAAAACTATGAATGATATTGGAAAAGAGATAAATGAAGATAAAAGAGTTGAACTTTATAAAAAAGCTGAAGCTATATTGACTTCAGATGCACCGGCAGTTTTTATAATGGATCCTAATTTAATAGTAGCTATAAAAGATCATTTTCAAGGATATCAACTTTATCCTTTATACATACAAGATATTTCAACCATGTATAAAGTAGAATAGGTGATTTTTAATGTATTTTATGAGAAAAACATTTGCTATGATAATAACAGTTTTTTTGGTTAGCATTATAACTTTTTTTGCTTTTGAACTTATACCAGGTGATCCTGTATTGGCAAAATTAGGAATAAATGCAGATCAAGCACAAATAGAAGCCTTAAGAGAAGAATTAAATATAAATAAACCGCTAGCCGGGAGATATATTTCCTGGGTTAGCGGTATTTTTACTGGAGATATGGGTAAATCAATAAGATATGATATGGATGTAAATGATATAATAGGTCAAAGATTTTCTGTTACCTTTCAATTGTCCATAATGAGTATTATAATAATTATTATATTTGGAATTCCACTTGGGATTTTAGCAGCTAAGTATGATGATAATATTTTTGGATTTTTAATCTCATTTATAACTCAAATAGGTTTAGCTATACCATCTTTTTGGGCTGGTATATTGCTTATATATTTATTTGGATTAATACTAAATCTTTTTACAGCAGGAGGTTATGTATCTTGGTCCCAAAATCCTTTAGAATCAATAAAATCTTTATTTTTACCTGCCCTTGCTATAGCTATACCTAATATAGCTGTTGTAATAAGATATTTAAAAAGTTCTATTTTAGAAGAAAAAGATAAAGACTATACAAAAACAGCTTTAGCAAAAGGATTAAGTTCCAATCAAGTTTTAATATTTCATATATTGAGAAATGCAATTATACCAGTTATAACTATTTTGGCAATGATAATAGCTAAAGTACTTGCTGGAAGTATTGTTATAGAACAAGTATTTACTATACCTGGGATGGGAAGACTTTTAATAAATGCGATTTCTACGAGAGATCTTCCTTTGGTACAAGGCCTCGTTTTTTATATTTCTATAATAGTTGTAATGATAAATTTTTTAGTTGATATTGTCTATAAATTTATAGACCCAAGAATAAAATTATATTAGGTGTTGATTCAATTGAAAAAAAATATATATTTAAAAATAGGAATATTTATAGTTTCATCTCTTTTCATATTAATGATAATAAGTATTTTTTATACTCCATATGATATAACTAAAATGAATCTCGACAAAAAATTAAATTCTCCAAGTAAAGAATTTATACTTGGAACTGATAATTTTGGTAGAGATATATTGAGTAGAGCTATGAAAAGTTCACAAACGGCTTTTATTGTTGGAGGAATTTCTGTTGGTATAGGCTTATTATTTGGAGTTTTTATCGGAGCAATTTCCGGATATATTGGTGGAATAGTAGATGAAATAATAATGAGAATTATGGATGCAATGATGGCTTTTCCGGGAATATTATTTGCACTTTTATATGTTGCAATTTTTGGAGTTGGAATTAAAAATACCATAATAGCGATAGGAATAATATCTATACCATCATTTGCGAGGATAGCAAGAAGTGGTTTTATTCAACATAAATCTATGGATTATGTCAAAACAGCTAAAATGTCTGGGGCAAAAACTATAAGAATAATATTTGTTCATATACTTCCAAATGTTATATCCCCAATAATTGTAGCAGCATCTATGGGTTTTTCTACAGCTGTTTTATCAGAAGCAGCTTTGAGCTATTTGGGCCTTGGAGTTCAACCACCATATCCGAGTTGGGGAAGAATGCTCAATGAATCTCAAATATACATAGAAAGAGCACCTTGGTTTGCTCTTGTTCCTGGAATATTAATAACTTTATTAGTTTTAGGATTTAATTTTTTAGGAGATGGATTAAGAGATGCTTCTGATAAAAGAAAGAAGGAATAATTATGGATGAGAATATAATAGATTTAAAAAATTTAACCATATCTTTCAAAGAAAAAAAATCAGAACTAATTGCAGTTAATGATGTAAGTTTTGGTATAAAAAAAGGTGAAATATTAGGTCTTGTAGGAGAGTCTGGTTGTGGGAAAACAGTGACATCTCTTGCAATATTAAAACTAATTTCAAAAAATGCCCAAATAAAAAAAGGTGAAATATTATATAGAGATAAAAATCTTTTAAATCTTTCAGAAAAAGAATTAAAAAAAATAAGAGGAAAAAATATTTCTATGATATTTCAAGAACCAATGTCATCTTTGAATCCACTTTTAAAAGTTGGAAATCAAATTAAAGAAATAATAAACATTCATCGAATTGGTGATAAAAAAGATAATAAAGATAAAGTAATAAAATTAATGAAAAACGTAGGATTAGCCTCACCTGAAAATACATATAATAAATATCCACATGAATTATCGGGAGGCCAAAGACAGAGAATAATGATTGCAATTGCAATTGCAAATAATCCCGATTTAATAATAGCTGATGAACCAACAACAGCTTTGGATGTTACTATACAAGCACAAATAATAGAGCTTTTAAAAGGTATAAATGAAAATAAAAAATCTTCGATATTATTTATTTCTCATGATCTTGCATTGATCAAAGAAATGTCTAATAGAATAATAATAATGTACGCTGGTTTTATAGTAGAAGAAGCTGAAACAAAAGAATTATTCAATAATACATTACATCCATATACAAAAGGTCTTTTGGAATCAATACCGGAGCCATCTAAAAAAGGGAGCAAGTTAAATACCATAAAAGGTAAAGTAGCGGATTCTAAACAAAGGCTTATAGGGTGTCCTTTTAAAGAAAGATGTCCGATTTCAGTAGAAAAATGTTTTATTAAATTACCTGATTTGAAAGAAAAAAATGGACATAAAGTCAGATGTTTCATGGCATAATTCAGAGGTGAAACTTATGAAAAATGATTATATTCTTGAAGTTAATAATTTAAAGACTTATTTTAAACAACCTAAAAGAAAACTATTCAAAAAAACTGAATATTTAAAAGCTGTAAATGGAGTTAATTTTAAGGTAAGAAAAGGTGAAGTATTTGGCTTAGTAGGAGAATCTGGATGTGGGAAATCTACAACAGGACAAACGATAGTAAAGCTAATACAAGCTACTGATGGAGAAATAATCTTCAATGGTAAAGATATTTTAAAATTAAAAAATAGAGATCTAAAAGAATTGAGAAGGAATATACAAATAATATTTCAAGATCCATATTCATCTTTAAACCCTAAAAAGCGAATAGGTTGGATACTTGAAGAACCATTAAAAAATTATGATTATAAAAATACAAGAAAAAGAAAAGAAAAAGTTTGTGAAATGCTTGAAATAGCAGGATTTAGTAAAGAATTTTATAATAGATATCCTCATGAATTATCAGGGGGTCAAAGGCAAAGAATAATAATATTACATGCTTTGATGTTAAACCCTCAATTGGTGATATCTGATGAAGCTGTTTCGGCTTTAGATGTATCTGTTCAAGCACAAATATTAAATTTGATGAAAAGACTTCAAAATGAATTTAATCTAACCTATATATTTATCTCACATGATTTAAATGTTGTTTATTATATAAGTGATAGAATAGCAGTGATGTATTTTGGAGAAATAGTTGAAATTGCAGATGTTGAAGAATTATACAATAATCCTCTTCATCCATATACAAAAGCTTTATTATCCGCTATTCCTAAAATAGATAAAACAACTGGTAAGAAAAGAATAATCTTAAAGGGAGATGTTCCAGATCCATTAAATCCACCAGAAGGTTGTCCTTTTCATACAAGATGTCCAAATGTAATGGAAATATGTAAAAATAAAAAGCCAGAAATGATAGAAAATTTAAATAAACATAAAGTAATGTGTCATTTATATCAAAAATAACTGTTTTGTCAAAAAACAGTTATTTTTTAATTATATATTTAATTAATTAATATATAATTGATTAAATATATGTTTTTAAATGGGAGGTTTTAATTTGAGTCAAAAAGTCATATTAACTTCTATAATAATAGCTTTAATAGCTGGAAGTATTAGTTTTTTAAGTTTCATAGAAATAAATGATCAAGCTCAAGATAAAATAATGCCGCCTCAAGATGTAACCGTTGAAGAATATTCTTATGATAAAGTTTCTTTAAAATGGAATAATATGAATTCAAGACAAAAAAATATAATAGTTTTATTCAAAGATATTCAAAAAGATGAAATTTATAATATGAGAATACTCAGTCCAAATACAAATTATATAGAGATGTTTGTAAAGCCCAATATTCAAACGAAAGTTATAGTGAGAGCTGTTACAGATGAAGGAATAAACTTTGATAATGACGATTTAACATTTCTCATGATAAGAAATGAAGATGAAGATCATATATTTAAATTAAAAGACACAGAAATTCTTTTATACAAAGGTTCTTATATAAAAGATTTTGATACTTTTGTTTATAATGGATATGATAAAGAAACAGATCAAAATTATGTAAAAATAGATTATATACCTTATAATCCAGAAGAAAATATAATAGAAAAAATAATTAAAGAAAAAAATTATTCTATAAATAATTTTATGTTCCCAATAGGAATAAAAACTCTCAATAAAAATATAAATTTAAATACACCAAGATATATGAATGTCGAAAGTGTAAGTAAAGTTGTTGATACAGTGGCATTCAAAAAATCAACAAATTATTATCCATTGATACCTACATTTCTTACAGATAGTGATTTCGAACAGATTTTTCCAACTATAGTTAATGTATACTCACCAATATTTTTTAACCTTCCAGTATATCAGTCCCTTGAAATAAAATTATATTATAATCAACAAAAAGAAGTACCACATTTTGCTGAACTTTGGAAAGTAAAACCAGAATTTGATGAAATAAAGTTTTATGAAGATCTCGTGTTTTTCAATGAATTAATACCCATAAAAGCTCAAAGCTTTAGAAAAACAGAACTTCAATTGAATAAAGAAAAAAAAGAATTTCAAAAAAATAAAAAAGCATTAATATTTGTACATGGACTTCAAATAATAGATTTAAAAAATAAAACAGAAGAAGGATTTCCATGGAGAATAAACAGTAGATTTGAATATTTTAATCAATGGTTTAGATATATATATGAAAATGATGAAAAATTTAAAGACTTTGATTTTTATGAATTTTTATATGATACTCATACTCAAACCGTTGAAGATTTTGGAAAAGACTTAAATGAAATAATGACAAAAAATGACTTCTTCGATGAAAAAAATGGTTATGATGAAATTTATTTTATTTCACATAGTATGGGAGGTCTTGTTTCAAGATTTACAGTTAATCAAGGTGATTATGATAATATAGGAAATATAGTCACTATAAATGCGGTTAATAGGGGTTCACCCTTACAAAATTTGCCACAATTATTTTCTTCACAAATAGTAAAAAATATCGTTCCAAATACAAATTTTATGATTCCTTTACTTGAAATAGGGAAAAAATTAATAGTATCATTTTTTAATGGAGAAAATTTAACAATAGATAAAGAAGTAGAAGAAATTCTTCAATCAAATCCAGTATTTTTTCCGGTTGTATTTTCTCAACTTGGTATGTTAGATCCATTCTATGGTGGAACATCTATTAATTATGATAATGAAGAATATCTTGCGAGTCTTGAAAAGACTTTATATCCTCAAGTAACAGAAGGTAAAATATTCAAAAGTAATCAATTAGTAAAAAATTTGAATAAAGATGACAAATATCTCGATAAAACAGTTATAGTATATTCAACCACCAATGAAAAATCTGGAGATATAGCCTATAATTTTTCATATGCAGTCTTAAAAGCTTTTG
This sequence comes from Oceanotoga sp., assembly GCF_030445905.1. Classification (NCBI taxonomy): domain Bacteria; kingdom Thermotogati; phylum Thermotogota; class Thermotogae; order Petrotogales; family Petrotogaceae; genus Oceanotoga; species Oceanotoga sp. The sequence continues at coordinate 23,652 of NZ_JASUSU010000042.1, forward strand.
GAGATATGACTGGAAGTACCGATGATGATATAGAAAATGATGGTGCAGTACCTTTATCGAGTCAAATTATAGAAGGAGTTGAAGGACCAAAAATAGATAATACATACTCTGAAAATACAACACATAAAGGAATACTATCCAATGAAAAAGTTATAGAAGGCGTATTCAAAAAATATATACTCATGGGTGGGATACAAAAATGAAAAAAATTTTATTAATAGTATCGATAATGATTATAAATTTGATTATATTTTCATCTGAAATAATCTATAAAAAAGGAGAATTTTTTATAGATATAAAGGACTCTAAAGATTATATATTAAATATAAATAATAAAAAAATTGAGCTCGATGAAAACTTGTATAAGGTAAAAGAATATGATAAATTAAATTCTTTTAATCTCATAAAATTAGACAAAAATAGTATAATATCGAGTGAAGAATTTAAATATTATATAATAGATGATTATGAAAAAGAACATATAATAAAATATAAAGATACAGAATTAAAATTATTTAAAAATTCTAATATAATGGGATTCAAAACAATTATAAAAATGCAAGACAATGAAATATATATAAATTATTATCCAGATGAAAATGCAAATATCGATGAAGTATTCATACCATTAGCCATAAAGAATGAAAGATTAAAAAATGAAAATTTTATAAAAATAAACTCAAGGGTAAGACTTTTTAATAATTTGAATTATGTTAATACAAAAAAATATTATCCAATAATAAGTAAAGAATTAACTAAAAGTGATTATTATGGCATTTTTCCTTCGATTTTAGATATATATGATCCAGTACTTTTATTAAAAGATATATATACAATTCAAATTATAATAGATATAAAAGATACAAAAAAAATAGAAGATTATAATGAACTCTATAAAATGAAATATAAATCAAATACATTGATAATAAAAAGAAAAGAGCAACCATTAAATATAACATTACCTTTTGTTACCAACTCTTATAGAGAAATAGATTATTCAAAACAAAAAAATAAAAAAGCAATATTTTTTATACATGGATTGCAGCCAATATATGTAGATGAAACTATAAATGATTTAAAAACATATCCATGGAGAAGCTATAAAAGATTTGAAACATGGAATGAATGGTATAGGGTCTTTGAAAAAGATTTAAAAAAAGAATATGATTATTATGAATATATATATGATACCCATACAAAAACTTATGAAGAATTTGGAAATGATCTTTATAAAGAATTAGAAAAAATGAATATGAAAGAATATGAAGAAGTATATTTTATATCCCATAGTATGGGAGCTTTAGTAACATTGAAAGCATTGAATAATTATGAATATAAAAATATCAAAAAAATAATAATGCTAAATGGAGTAAATCTTGGTTCACCTTTACAAAATGTCCCACAATTGTTTGATAGTAGATTATATGAAAAAACTTTAAAAGTAGACGAAACAATTATAAAAACATTTGATATACTTTCAAAACTTTCTTTATCATTAATTCAAAAAGAAAAGGTAGACATAGAAATATATATAAAAGAAGTACTCGAAGAATATCCAATATTTTTTCCAGCTCTTTTAACCATGAATGGAATATTAGATCCTTTTAAAGGTGGTATATCAATAAGATTTTCAAATGAAGAATATATAAAAAATATTAATAAAAATCTTTTTAAAGAATTAGATGTATTGAATTACAATGAAAATATAATACAATTACAAAAAAATAATTTTTACAAAGATAAAACTTATTATTTGTTCTCAGATATAAAAAACTTCATAGATGATCCGGCTTTCAATTTTACATACAATTCTTTGAAAATGATGGGTGAAATTTCACAAATGGATGATCAATTTATAAAAAATGATGGAGCTGTACCAGTATATAGTCAAAAAAATGGCGGAGAAATAAATGTATATTCTGATTTTCAAGATGAAAATCTCCATCATGAATTAGTATACAAAAATGAAAAAATAATAAAATTTGTATCGAATTTAATAAACAAATGAGGATGCTATAGCATCCTCAT
>NZ_JASUSU010000004.1:0-106015 GCF_030445905.1 Oceanotoga sp.
TTTGTAAAATGTTTGATGGATTCTTGTTACACTTTTATTTTACGGGGAGGTTCCTTTTTTTTCAACCTCTTTCTTTTTTTATTTCAGGAATGCTCCTAATACTAAAAGCAATAGAATAAATTACTAAAATTAAAAGCATTAAAAATGCCGAAGAACCTTGAGCCATCCACTGTGCATCCTCACCATATGCCATAGTTAAAAAATATATATGAGTAGGTAAAGTCATAGTGGGCTGAAGTAAATTATTAGGAAAATATGATGAATAAAAAACTGCACCAGTCAATAAAACAGGAGCTGTTTCTCCAATAACTCTTCCTATACCTATTAATATTGCAGTTATTATTCTTGATTTAGATGCTGGAATTAAAATTTTAAATATAACTTCTGTTTTCTTTGCACCAAGTGCATATGCAGATTCTCTTAAAGTATTCGGAACAGAGAAAAGAGCTTCTCTAACAGAAGATGAAATTATTGGTAAAGTCATTACAGATAATGTTAAACTTCCAGATAATATAGAAGTTCTAAAACCTAAAGTTATTGAAAACAAAGCCAAACCAAATAATCCATAAACAATTGATGGTACACCTGATAAAGAGGTTATTGCAATATCTAATATTCTACCAAGTTTGGTATTTTTTCCATATTCAGATAAAAATATTCCTGTTAAAACACCAATTGGTATTGAAAATATAAGAGTAAGACCTATCATTATAAAAGATCCTAATATAGCTGGCCATATACCCCCTTCTGTCATACCTTGTTTAGGATATTCAGTAAAAAAAGATAGTGTAAAATACTTTATACCAGATAATATAACAGTTCCAAAAATAAGTAAAATTATAAAAACAGATATATATGAAATTATTCTAAAAATATATGAAATTATAATATCTTTTTTCATTTAGTCCACTTCCTTGTCAATCTTTTAGAAGTTAAAGTTAATAAAAAACTTATAGTTAATAAAATTAATCCTGCAACAAATAGTGATGAATAGTGTAAACTACCAAGTTCAACTTCACCCATTTCACTTGCAATAGCCGCAGTTAAAGGTCTTACAGGATCAAAAATTGATTTTGGAATTAAATTAGCTCCTCCAGCAGCCATTAAAACAACCATGGTTTCACCTATTATTCTGTTTATTGAAAGAATTATTGAATTAAAGATACCTGAAATAGCAGCTTTTGAAACAATTTTAAAACCTGCTGTAAATCTTGAAGAACCTAAAGCAAGAGCAGACTCTTTTAATTTTGGATCTATCGCGTCTAAAGCTTCTTGCATCAAAGAAGCTGTATATGGTAATGATAATATAGAAAGACCTATAGAACCAAGAAAAATATTTTCTGCCGACCAAGCCCCGATTTTGAGCATCCAAGGAGAAATATATATTATCAAAAAAGTTCCTATTACAACTGATGGTACACCTGATAATAGATCTATAGAAGATTTTATTATATTTTTCTCTATTTTATTTGCATATCCGTACATAAAAAAAGCAATTATATAACCAATAGGCAAAACTATCACAGCAGATAATAGAGTTATTAATAGAGAATCTATAATCATTGTAAGCATTCCATATTCAGCATCTGAATATGTAGGATACCAATTATAGCTTGTAAAAATTTCAGCCCCAACTTCTGTTAGGGCTGGTATAGATTCTTTTATTATGAATGAAAATAAACCTACTAATATTAATATACCAAATGAAGCTACTACTGTGATAAGTACTTTATTTGTTTTATCTTTTATATCACGTTTAGTCATTTAAATACACTCCTTAGTTTTAGCTTCAATTAAAATCCATATGCAGCAACATAACCAGCTTTTTCTACCATTTCTTGACCATCTTTTGATAAAGCATATGTAATATATTCTTTTATTTTACCTGTTTCTGGATAACCATTAGTTACATCTACAAACATATATAAAGGTCTTGATATAGGATAAATGGAATTTAAGATATTTAATTTTGTTGGTAATTCATTTTCAACTTTTAATACTTTTACAGAATCATTTACATAACCAGCTCCAACATAAGCTATTGCATATTTATTTCTTGAAACTTGATCAATTTCAAATTGAGTAGATTCAACCATTTTAACTGTCGGATCCATTTTTGCACCATCTAAGACTTTATTTTCAAAAGTTTCAAAGGTACCTGAAGCTGTATTTCTTGAATAAATAACTATTCTGCTATTAGGTAAATTTGAGTTCAATTGTTTCCAAGTTCTTATTTCACCAGTATATATTTTTTTTAATTCTTCTATAGTTATAGAATCTATACCCAATTCTTTATTTACAATCAAAGCAATCCCATCATAACCAACTACTATAGGCATAAAAAGTTTTTTCTCTTCGTGCATTTTTTCAATTTCTTTATCTTTAAGCCATCTTGAAGAATTTGCAATATCGGTAGTTTCATTAAATAGTGCTGATATACCGGTAGAAGAACCTGCACCTTCTAAAGTAATATTTAAATCTGGATTTATTTCTTTTAAATTTTCTATCCACAATTGAGCTACTGGAAATATAGTATTTGAACCTTTAATAACCAAAGTTTCAGAAAAACCAATTACCATAAGTACTAAAGTTAATAAAATTAAAAGACCTTTTTTCATTAAAAACCCTCCTTAAAATATGATATTTACACACTCATTTTATTACTTACTTTTTTATGTAATTTTAAAAAATATTAAGAAATATTAAGATATTCAATATATCCATTTATTTGACTGTGATATAATATAAAAAAAGATATATACGAGGTGGAAATTTTGAATGACTCTAAAGATTTTTTAAAAGAAATAGAAGATATTTTAGATAGAAAGCTTAATAAAAAAGAAAAAGAAAAATTAATACTTGCGTATGAATTAGCCGAAAAATCACATGAAGGACAAATGAGAGATTCCGGAGAACCTTTTTTTGAACATCCCAAAGAAGTAGCAAGAATATTAGCAGGTTATCGAATGGATATAGATACAATAACTTCTGGATTATTACATGATGTAGTAGAAGACTGCGATGTTCCAATAGAAAAAATAGAAGAATTATTCGGAATTGATGTTTCAAGAATAGTAAATGGAGTTACTAAAATATCTAACTTAAAATTAAATGAAAGATTAAGTAAATCCGATTTAAAATCAATTGAAAAAATAGAAACTATAAGAAAAATGCTTCTTGCAATGTCAACAGATATAAGAGTAATAGTTGTAAAATTAGCCGATAGATTACATAATATGAGAACTTTACAACATGTAAAAAGAAATAAGCAAATAATAAAATCTAATGAAACTTTAAAAATATATGCTCCTATAGCTCATAGACTTGGTATATATAAAATGAAAGCTGAACTTGAAAATTTATCTTTTAAATATATTCAACCAGATATTTTTAGAGAATTAAGAATAAAACTTGATGATAAGTTAAAAAATAGGCAAAAAAGTATCGAAGAATATCAAAATATATTAATAAAAGAATTAAAAAAACATAAAATAAGAGCAGAGGTTTCAGGAAGAGCTAAACATTTATATAGTATATACAACAAAATGGTTAGAAAACAAAAATCATTAGATGAAATATATGACTATATTGCTCTAAGAATAATAACAGAAAATCAAAATCAATGCTATGCCGCATTAGGAATAGTTCATTCTATATGGTCTCCAATGCCAGGAAGAATAAAAGATTATATAGCTACTCCAAAATTTAATGGTTATAAATCATTACATACAACAGTAATCACTCATAAAGGTGAACCTCTCGAAATTCAAATAAGAGATTGGGAGATGCATGAAGAGGCAGAGTACGGATTAGCAGCACATTGGGTATATAAAGAAGGTGTATCAAAAGAAAAAGTTAAATTTCTCGATAATTTAATGGAATTACACAAGGATATAGCCCAAAGTGCTTTTGATTTAAAAGAAATAGAAACAAATTTATTATCAAAAGAAATTTTTGTATTTACCCCTCAAGGTGAAGTAATACATCTTCCAAAAGATGCTTCTCCTATTGATTTTGCTTTCGCAATTCATACGGATGTTGGAAATCACTATGCTGGAGCTAAAGTAAATGGAAGAATAGTACCAATAAACTATAAAATACATAATGGTGAAGTAATAGAAATAATAATAAATAGAAATTTTAATGGTCCAAGTATAGATTGGTTAAAATATGCTCAATCACCAAGAACAAAAAGTAAAATAAAAAAATATTATAGACAGAAAAATGAAAAAGATTTAATAGATAAAGGAAAAGATAAATTTAGAGAATTGGCAAAAAAATTGAATCTTTCTATGGACGAAATGCTTGAAAAACTTCAAGAAAATGCTTTTTATTTAAAATATAATATAAAAAATGATGAAGATTTATTTATAAAAATAGATCTTGAAGAAATAAACATAAATACTATAAAAAACCAATTTATAAATACTGAAGAAGAAAAACAAAAAAAATTAACTCCAGATAAAACAAAAAATAGAAAAAATCACATCTCAGTGATAATAGATGGCCAAGAAGGTGTAGATTCTTTCTTTGCTAAATGTTGTACTCCTGTGCAAGGAGATGATATAATTGGTATAATAAGTAAAAGAGGAATAGTAATACATAGAAATAATTGTAAAAATATTAGAGGTGTAAAAGAAGAAAAAACTGTTAATGTTAAATGGGCTGATGATCCAGATAATATATATATAGCTATTTTAAAAGTTGAAATGGAAAATAAAGATTTAATGAATTCGATAAGAACTATAATAAATAATGAAAAAGGTCACTTAGAAAAATTTGAAATTATAAAACAAGGAGATATATTAGGAACAAAAATAAGACTAAAAGTTACAAATAATGAACATATAATAAGAATAATAAATAAAATAAATGAAATAAAAGGAGTATATTCCGTGAGGAGGGTTTAATTTTGAGAGCTGTAGTCCAAAGAGTAGAAGAAGCCAAAGTCAAAGTAAATGAAGAAGTTACTGGAAAAATAAAACAAGGCCTTCTTTTATTATTGGGGATTTCAAATGATGATGACATAAAAGATATAAAATGGCTTGCAGATAAAATAATGAATTTAAGGATTTTTGAAGATAAAGATGGTAAAATGAATTTATCCTTATTAGAAACAGGTGGTGAATTATTGATAGTATCACAATTCACTCTATATGGCGATTGTAGAAAAGGTCGTAGACCTTCATTTACAGAATCAGCACCGCCTGAAAAAGCTAATGAAATATATTTACAATTTTTAGATTATGTAAAAAGTAATTATAATATAAATTTACAAACAGGAAAATTTCAGACAGAAATGAAAGTACATTTGATAAATGATGGACCGGTTACTTTCATATTAGAATCCAAAAAAACTTTTTAATGGGGGTGTTTTCTTATGAAGGAGATAGAAGTTACAGTGTTTGTTTACAGTGAAGACCCATTTGAAGCACACATTTCAGAAGAAGCTGTTAATTATGGTGTAAATGAAACTAATGTACACAAAATCTTTTCAGGCTATGAAAAACCTCAAAAAGGAATAGTTGTAAAATTTAAATACCAAGATGGAAGCAAAAAATTTGTTAGATCAGAATAAAAAATAAAGCGGCTTTTTAAAGCCGCTTTATTTAAAATGTTTTATATTCAATCTCATCTATTAAACTTGAAATATCATAAGGACATATACTCTTTATTTCTTTCTTTGTTGAAAAAAACGCTTTTCTAAAAAGATTATTTTGATTTCCAGTTTTAATTTCCATAGAACATTCTAAAATAGCAGCTAATAAATCAGCTGTTCTTACTATTTGACCATAATCATTTTCAAAAGGATTTATAACATAATTTTTAAATCTTTTCATTACTTGATTTATATAAGAATTTTGTATCATCCATTTTTCAACATAATCATTTTCAATTTCTGTAATTATATCTTCTAGACCATTAACTTTTCTTTTCGTTGGTGATATAACATCTCCGGTAAAAGATTCAGGCAAATCATGTAATGTAGAAGCAATTATAATATCATATATTTGATCCTCATTTAATTCAAATAAATTAGCCAAAAAATATGAAATAGTTAAAACAAAAAAAGAATGTGCAGCAACCGAACTTTCAATATTCCTTTGACTCTTATTCCATCTTATCATAGAACTAAGTCTAAATGTAGTATTTAAAAGAAAATCATTATATTTCTCTAATTTATAGGAATATGGAGTTATTATTTTTTTTATTTCTTCTTCAGTTTCTTTATAAGGTTCATCATAATATTCTGGAAAAACTCTTCTATTGAATTCTACTTCCTTTTTAGATACTAAATAAGATATGAGCTTTTCTGTTTCAACTATATCTTCATTCAATTTATATTTATAAATAATCTCTACTACTTTATCATCTTCAATCATATTTTTTATATCTTCTATAGCTGAATCTTTAACTTTTTGCCAAATATTTTTATCTATATTATTAATTCTATTCTTAGTATTCAAAGATACATCTGATAAAACCACTTTGGGTATAACATCTATTATTTTATTATGAACTATTTTTATAGTATCCTTTTTTTCCAATTCTTCATAAGTAAATAATGATAAAGCTATAGAATTAAAAAGATTATCAGCCTCAGTAAATCTCAATAATGCAGGTCTATTATTCCATCTGTTTATAGTAAATAAATTAGACATCTCTAATAAAAAATTTCCCAAACCCATAATATATATACCTCCTATGATGATTATTAATTATATTATACATCAAAAAAGTATACAATAAAAAAAAAGATAAGATTTAATCAAATCTTATCTTTTTTTGCTTTTTTATTTAAATCAGGTATTATTAAATTTAATATTATCCCAACTATTGCTGCTAAAGCTACACCTTTAAACTCAACATTTCCAAGTTTTATAGCTATACCACTTAAACCTGTTGTAAGCATTATGGAAACTATACAAATGTTTTTTGAATTTGAAAAATCAACATTATCATTAACTATTGTTCTAATCCCTGTAGATGAAATCATACCAAATAACATTAACCCTATTCCACCAATAACAGCCTCTGGTATAGTACTCAATATAGCGCCAAACTTTGATAAAAAAGAAAATATTATTGCTAAAAATGCCGCTCCTCTAATTATTGAAGGATCATAATTTTTAGTAATTGCCAATACTCCTGTATTCTCACTGTAAGTGGTATTAGCTGGAGCTCCCACAAAACCTGCAAATGCTGTAGCAATTCCATCTCCTAATAAAGTTTTATGCAATCCAGGATCTTTAAAAAAATTTTTACCTACAACAGCACCATTTGTAGTTATATCTCCAATATGTTCCATAAAAGTTGCAAGTACTAAAGGAACAGTAACTGAAATTGCGTCTAAACTAAATTTTGGCAAAGAGAAAGAAGGAATAGAAACCCAAGAAGATGTTGTAACTGCTGTAAAATCAACATTTCCTGTAATTACTGAAATCAAATATCCAATTAATACTCCCATTAAAACCGGAATCATACTCAAAAACCCTTTAAAAAAAGTAGAGAAGATTACAACTGTTATAAGAGTGGAAATTGAAATTACCCAATTAGAAGAAGACATATTCATGGCTGTTGGTGCTAAAGATAAACCTATAATTATAATCATTGTACCTGTAACAGTAGTAGGAAAGAGTTTTTTTAATATATCATAACCCATTAATTTTACTATCAATGAAAATAGTAAATAAACAAGTCCAGCAATCATTATTGCACCTGAAGCATATGATAAATCTCCATATTGTTCTTTAACAGCCATTATAGGGGCTATAAATGCAAAACTGGATCCTAAAAATACTGGTACTTTTAAGCCAGTTACAAAATGAAAAATTAAAGTTCCACAACCAGCTGCAAAAAGAGTTACCAATGGATCAAAACCCGTTAATAAAGGAACAAGAATTGTAGCGCCAAACATCGCAACAAAGTGTTGTAGGGAAAGAATACTTCTTTTAAGAATGGTCCTTTTTGTAAGATCTTTTTCATTACCTCTAAGAATTTTAGTAAATTCTGCCATGTAAATCTCCTCCTTTTTAGCCTCTCTGGACTAATTAAAAGTTCTTAGTATAGAATACATAAAAAACATTAAATTCTATTAACTTAAAAGTTAATTTTCTTCAAATATTTTATTGAATAATTCATTATTTTCAATAAAAACGGAAAAAATATCTGGATCAAAGTAATCATTATTTTTTTGCATTAAAATCATTTTTTCAATAGTTTTAATATGATCACTTGAAGCTTTATAAACTTTTTCACTTCTTATAGAATCATAAACATCAATTATTGAAACAATTCTTGCACTGATTGGAATCGAATCTTTTTTTAATCCAAAAGGATATCCTCCACCACTAAATTTTTCATGATGATATAAAGAAATTTCCCAAGCAACTTTAAGCCAATCTATACCTTGTAAAATTTCTGCACCATATATCGAATGTTTTTTTATTATATTAAATTCTTCTTTATTAAGATGAAAAGGTTTTTTTAAAATACTCTCTGGAATAAAAATTTTTCCTATATCATGTAATGGAGCAAAAACAGATATTTCGAAAACATATTTCTCATTTATTCCAAGAAGTCGTGCTAATTTTTTTGACATAAGCCCAATTCTTTTATTATGTGAAGGATTATCAACTCTATCTGCTAAAAGTCTTAATTTACTTAAAAATTGTATTTGAGATAATTTAATTTCTTTTTTTACTTTATTAAAATCATCTTTATAATTATTCATAATAATATATATATTAATGAAATTAAAAACATCAAAAAACAAATCTTCAGAAATGTTTTTTTCTTTTTGAGTTTCTATAATTATATAAATATCTTCATCAAAAAAACTCCTGATTCTCCTTTTAAATGGATATTCTTTTGAAAAGTATTCAAAAATTTTATCTTCTCTATAATAAACATAAAAATTGAAATCTTCAATATTATAAATCTCTTTAGTCTTTTGAACTATAAAATTCAAAAAAGAATCTTTAGTTAAATTTAGTGAAGAAAATCCTTTGCTGTTCTTAATTTTAATGTACTTTTTAAATTCAAATAAAAAACAAATGTTAAAGAAAATCAACATTAATAAACAAATAATAATGTATAATTTTAATGAGAAAACCGATAACAAAAAAGTTATCGTTAATATAATAATATTAATATAAAAATATTTTATAAGTTTAAACATGTTTTCCCCCATTAAATATACTTTATACTGCTTTATAAATTAATTATAAAACATATTAAACATATAATCAAGTCTGAGGTGAACAAAATATGAAAAAAATATTTATTTTTGGTATAACTGGTTCCATAGGAACTCAAACTTTAGAAGTATTAAATCGTGAAAATTTTAAAAAAGAATTCAAACTCATCGGTGGAACTATAAATTCAAATTTCAAAAAAGCAAAAAAAATTATAGAAAAATACAATTTAGAATTTTTATATATAAATGACTATAAAGAAAAAGGGTCTTTACCACAAAAATATAGAAATTGTAATATAATTACAAATTATCAAAAACTTGAAGAATATTTAGAATTTAAAAACCCAGAAATTTCTTTAATTGCAACCTCTGGTTTCGCAGGTTTAAAAAATACATTAACTTCCATAAAATTTTCAAAAAGATTATGTATAGCAAATAAAGAATCTTTAGTATCTGGTGGAGATATAGTAATCAAAAAAATAAAAGAAAAAAATATAGAACTTCTACCTGTTGATTCTGAACACAGTGCTATATTTCAATTATTGGAAGGTGAAAAATCTCCTTCTAATTTAATAATAACAGCTAGTGGAGGCTCTTTAAGAAATACTCCTATAGAAGAGTTAAAAAATGTTACTATAGAAAAAGTATTAAACCATCCAGTTTGGAATATGGGAAAAAGAATAACTGTTGATTCTGCAACTATGGTTAATAAAGGGTTAGAAGTAATAGAAGCATATTATTTGTTTGATAAACCAAAAATTGATGTAATTATAAATGAAAATTCTCATATTCATTCGATAATATATTTTGAAGATGGAACTATGAAACTACATTATGGAAAACCAGATATGAAAATTCCAATAGCTTATTCATTAACATACCCAAAAAGATCTTACAAAGATGAAATGATTCCTTTAAAAAATATAGAATTTAAAAAAGTAGATTATCAAAGATATCCTTCTTTAAAATTAGCATTTGAAATATTGGGAAATCAAAAATTACATATTGCATATAATTCAATAGATGAAGAATTAGTTGAATTATTTTTGAACAAAAAAATTAAATTTACCGATATTTCTAATATACTAAAAAAATGTATACTTGAAATAGATAAAATTAATATAAAAATAAATGACATAGAAGATATATATGAAACAGATAAAATATCAAGAAATATATTAAAACAATATATAAATAATTAAAATCAAAGGAGGATACTTTTATTTATGATAATGACTTTAATATGGTTTATGATAATATTAACTTTAATAGTTGTTGCACATGAACTCGGACATTATTTATTTGCAAGAATGTTTAATACCAAAGTAGAAGAATTTGCTGTTGGATTTGGTCCAAAACTCTTTAATATAAAAGGGAAAAATACCACTTTTAGATTTAATTCAATACCACTTGGTGGATATGTGAGACTTGCTGGAGAAGATATTGAAAGCCCTGAATATGATGAAAATGATAAAACTTTGTATTTAAATAAAAAACCTTGGCAAAAATTCTTGATATCTTTTGCAGGTCCTTTATTCTCATTCTTACTTGGACTTATAATTATTATTATAATAGGTATTGGATATGGGTTTCCAAAAGTTGGAATAGCACAAGTTCAAGAAAATTCGCCAGCTTATATTTCAGGATTACAAGAAAATGATACTATTTTAAAAATAAATGGTGATTATATTTTTGATCCTTCAATTCTTGCAATAGAATTGAGAAATAATAAACCAATAAATTTAACTGTAGATAGAAATGGAATATTAAAGGATTTAAAAGTTTCTCCTGTATTATCAGAAAAACAGAGTTTAATATATTTATATGATTATGAAATAAAAGAATCAAATAAAATTGAAAATGATTTAAAAATAAATGATTCTGCAAATTTTTATAATATTTTAAATAAAATGGAAAAAAATGATTTAACAAAAATTTCTTATAAAAACTCTATATATTCTGGATTTATTTCAAATTATATGATAAATGATCAAAAACCAGTAATAGGTATAACCTTTAATTTATTTTCAAATAAAATAATGAAAGATGTAGATATTTTTCAAAAAAATGATTTAATAGTGGGAATAAACGAAAAAAATATAAATAATGGAACACAATTAATAAGTACAATTCAAACACTAAATATACCAGAAAACACTATATTAATTACGACATATGGAAATCAAATACAAGAAATAAATAGAAGTTCTAAAAATGATTTGTTATTAAAAATATCTAGAAATAATGAAATAATAGAGTTAAATATGACTAAAGAAGAATTATTTAATTATTTATCAATTCCGGGATTTATAGATAATTCAGAAAGATTACATCCAACATTAAGTCAAATAATTCCTATGTCATTTAGTTGGGCAAAATCTCTTATAGAATCTGTTATACAGGTATTCTCTCAACTCTTTACCGGTCAAACTTCTACAGATGAATTATCTGGACCTGTTGGAATAGTTAATATAGTTGGTCAAGCTTCTAAAGCAGGTTTAGAATCCATACTGAATTTAATAGCTTTAATAACTATAAATCTAGGGGTATTTAATTTATTACCTTTGCCAGCTTTAGATGGAGGAAGAATAGTTTTTTCATTATATGAAATAATAACAAGAAAAAGAGTTAATCCAAAAATTGAAGGTATTATTCATTTCATAGGATTTATACTATTGATGGGATTTGCAATATATGTAACTTTCAATGATATCTCAAGAATAATAAAATAAAAAGGAGTTTATAATGTTTTCAAAAAAAGTAGTTAATGTTGGAAATATAAAAATTGGTGGAGAAAACCCTTTAGTAATTCAAAGTATGACAAATACTGATACTAAAGACGTACTATCTACTATAAATCAAATAAATAATCTTTCAAATGCAGGCGCACAAATAGTAAGACTATCTGTTAGAGATTTAGAAGATATAGAACCCTTAAAAAAGATAATAAAGAATGTTAAAATACCTTTAATAGCAGATATTCACTTTAATTATAAAGTAGCCATAGAATCAATAAAAGCCGGAATTTCAAAAATAAGAATAAATCCAGGAAATATCGATAAAGAAGATAAAATAAAAGAAATAGTTAAATATGCTAAAGAATACAAAGTTCCAATAAGAGTAGGTTCAAACTCAGGTTCAATATCAAAAAAATTTTTAAACAGCTCTCCAGAAAAAGCTCTAGCAGAAAGTGCTTTAGAACAAGTAAAATTGTTGGAAAAATTTGAATTTGAAGATATATTCATTTCTGCAAAATCATCAGATGCAATTCAAACATTTAAAGCTTATAAGTATATCAAAGAAAAAGTAGATTATCCTTTACATATTGGAATAACAGAAGCTGGAATATATGAAGATTCATTAATACTATCTTCAGCTGGTATAGGCGCTTTATTATTAAATGATATAGGAGATACAATAAGAATTTCTATAACAGGAGATCCAATAAAAGAAGTAATTTCAGCCAATAAATTATTGACTTTATTAGGATTAAAAAAAGGAATAAGAGTAATTTCATGTCCTACTTGTGCAAGAACAGAAATTAATATTGAAGAATTAGTAAAAAAAGTAAAAAAACTAACAAACAATATACAAACTAATAAAAATATAAATATTGCTGTCATGGGATGCATTGTAAATGGTCCTGGCGAAGCTAAACATTCTGATATAGCAATAGCTGGTTCAAGACAAACTGCAGCAATATATCAAAAAGGAAAGTTTTATAAAAATGTAAAAAAAGATGAATTAGAAAACGAATTAATAAACTTATTAAATAATTATAAATGGGAGTGATTCAAAATGAACATAAACCCTCTCGGAAACAATAAAAAATCTGAATCAAAAGGAAAAACTAAAAAAATTAAAAAAAATGGTTCATCAAAAAAAAATTCTTCAACTGAAGATATAGGTTTTTTCGATATTTTAACAGAAAAAGAATATGAAATTTCTCAAAAAGAATTAAAAAAACTTGTAGATGAAATATTAAATCAAGGGAATAGATTTGTAAAATCTCCAACTCAAATGAATTTAAATCAATATAAAAGATCTATAAAAGAATATTTAAAAAAAATAGAAAAAAAACTTTATAAAGTAAAAGAAGATATAAATATAGATAATGGAAATCCAAGACTTCATATAATAGCTGAAGTAGTAGATCAAAAAATACAAGATATAACAAAAGCATTAATAAATAAAGAAAAAAACACTTTAAACTTTGCATCTAAAGTCGAAGAAATAAATGGATTATTACTTGACTTATACAGATAAATAATTTATGAAAGGAAAAAATAATGTATGATAAAATTTTAAATGGTATAATAGATAACATATCGGATTATAAAGGTAGGTCTTTATGTTTTACATCAAACGACAAATATTTAAACACTTATTTTTGTAAAGATCTAATAAAAAACTTAAAAGATTTTAATAAATATGATCTACTAGAAATAAATCCAGAAAATTTTAATATTAAAATAGATTACATAAGGGATATTCAAGAATTTATTTCTTATAAGCCTAATTATTCTTCATATAAAATAGTTGTTATAAATGAAATTGAAAAAATGAATATCCAAGCATCCAATGCTATATTAAAAACTTTAGAAGAACCTCCAGAACATACTATAATAATAACTAATACTAATTTATGGAACAAATTACTTCCAACAATAAAAAGTAGATTAAATAAAATAAATATAAAATTAGACTCAAATTTCAAAAACAAAATATATGAAAAATATAAAAATACACACCAATATATAAAATATTTTGTAGAAAATGATTTTCAAATTACAAAATTTTTATATGAGAATTCTGAAGATATAATATTGGAGCAAATAAATATTATAAAACAAAAAAATATAGAAGAACTCTGTGAGATATTGACTTTAAACCAAGAAAATCCTTTAAACAAAATAAATAGTACATTTGCATATACACAAATAATAAAAAATATTATAAAAAATGATGTAAATGAAGTATTAAAAATTTCAAAAATAATAATAAAGAAAAAAGAAAATATAAATACTGGAATTTTTTTAAAATTCCTATCTAAAATTTCATTAGTATTAATAAAAGATTCTATAATAACAAAAACAAGTAAAAATTGGTCTACGATAGATCTATTATATATGAGTGAGTTTTTTGGTATAGAAGATTATAATTTTGATATAAAATATATTGAGGACAGTTATGAATATTATAATGGAATTATAAACTCAAAATTATCAAATTTTAAATTTGAAATTGAGATTTACACACATCTATTAAGAATACATAGATGTTATTCTTTATTCAGGAGGAGAAAATAATGCCTGATTCAAAAATAAAAGTCATAGGGGTAGAATTAGAAAAAAGAGAACCAATAATTTATTACACTTTCTTAGAAGAAGAAAATGATGATGATTATTCAATAAATACATTAGTTCTTGTTAATTCAGAATTAGGGTTAGAAGTTGGTAAAATAATTACAAAAACAAAATTTTTATCAATAGAAGAAATGGGATATGAACCAAACCCAATAATAAGAATTTTAACCGAAGAAGATGAAGAAGAATTTCAAAAAATAAAACAAGAAATAAAGGAAGTAGAAGAATATACTCAAAATAAATCAGAAGAAATGAACTTACAAATGAGAGTACTTCAAGCAAGATATACATTTGATAGATCTAAACTTATAATATTTTTTGGAGCAGATTCAAGAGTAGATTTCAGAGAATTGGTAAAAGTACTTGCAAAAAAATATAAAGTAAGAATTGAATTAAGACAAGTTGGAATAAGAGATGAAGTAAAAATAAAAGGTTCTTTAGGATTATGTGGCCAAGTTGCTTGTTGTGCAAGATTTTTAAGAGAGTTTTCATCTATAAAAATGGAACTTGCAAAAACACAACAAATGATGATAAACACAGCTAAAATATCTGGAAGATGTGGAAAATTATTATGTTGTTTAAGATATGAAAATGATTTTTATGAAGAAGTATTAAAAAATGTTCCAAATGAAAATTCTACTATTGAATATGATGGAAAACCTGCTAAGGTAATAACTGTAAATGTATTCTTAAAAGAAGTAACTTTACAAGTAATAGAAGATAATCAACCACTATTGATAAAAATACCTTTTAAATATTTTAATGAAAATTCAAATGAAGAAAATAAAACAGACGAACTTTAAAAAACCGGAGGTGTGTCTCTAATGAAACAAAGTATTAAAGAATTAAAAGATTTATCAAAAATATGTAGAGGTGACATATTAAAAATGACATCTGTATCAAAATCAGGTCATCCAGGTGGTTCTATGTCATCGATAGATCTATACTTAAGTGTATTTAACAGAGCAAATATAGACCCTAAACAACCTTTTAAAAAGGTGAGAGATAAAACTGTTATTAGTCATGGTCATACTTCACCAGGAGTTTATTCTGCTTTGGCAAGATTTGGTTTCTTTAATATAGAAGAAGTAATTTCTGGTTTTAGACATCCATCAAGTATATTTGAAGGCCATGTAACAAGAGGAATACCAGGTATAGAATGGACTACCGGAAATCTTGGTCAAGGATTATCAGTAGGAGTAGGATTTGCACTTGCAGCAAAATTAAAAAATGAAGATTCAAAAGTTTATGTTTTTTCTTCTGATGGAGAAAGTCCTAAAGGACAAATTGCAGAAGCAAGAAGAACAGCAAAAAAAGAAAATTTAAATAACCTTATAGTTATACTTGATTATAATGATATACAAATTTCAGGAAGAGCAAGAGATGTATTATATGTTGATTTAAAAGCTGAATACAAATCTGCTGGATGGAATATAATAGAAGTAAATGGTCATGATTTTGAACAAATAAATGAAGCATTAGAAATAGCTGAAAATTATAAATTAGGTCCAACAGTTATAATAGCTCATACAATAATAGGAAAAGGCGTATCATTCATGGAAAACAGGCATGAATATCACGGTTCACCTTTATCAGATGAAGAATTAGAAAAAGCTTTAAAAGAACTCAATATAGAAAATGATATTCAAAAATTTAGAACTGCCAGAGAAAAATTACCTTTGAAAAAATCTGAAAAAAATTATCCAAATGAAAAATTAAATGTTGAATACGGAACACCTATAACTTACGAAAATAAAAAAACAGATAATAGAAGTGCTTTTGGAAATGCTTTAGCTGATATAGCAAAATCAAATAAAGAAAAATTTCCTGTTGCTGCAATAGATTGTGATTTATTACCTTCGGTAAAACTTGGAGAATTTAAAAAAGTCAATCCTGAAGGTTACATACAAATAGGTATACAAGAACACAATGCTGCAACAATATCTGGTTCATTATCTGCGAGTGGTGTTTTAACTTTCTTTGCTGATTTTGGAGTTTTTGGATTAGATGAACCTTTTAATCAACAAAGATTAAATGATATAAATCATTCAAATTTAAAAACAGCTATAACTCATTCTGGAACAGATGTAGGAGAAGATGGAAAAACTCATCAAGAAGTAAATTATATGGGATTAATTAGAAGTATGTATAATACAAAATTAATAGTTCCATCAGATCCAACTCAAACAGATAGAGTAGTTAGATATGCTGCTCAAAATGAAGGAAATATAGTAATTACTATGGGAAGGTCTAAAATAGATATAATAAAAACAGAAGAAGGAAAACCGTTCTTTGACAAAAATTATAAATATGAATATGGTAGTATAGATGAATTTAGAAAAGGCGAAAAATTAACTATAATTACCTATGGAACATTTGCACATATAGCTGTAGATGCTGCAGATATATTAAAAAAAGAAGGTATCAAAATAAATGTAATAGGTATAGCTTCACCTTTACACTATAATGATGAAAAATTAATACCATACCTTATGAACAACAAAATAATAACATTAGAAGATCATAATGTAGAAAATGGAATTGCAAATGAAATAAGTAAAACTATAGTAAAAAATAATATAAATATAAATGGTATGGAAAATTTTGGATTTAATGAATATGCTCCTTCTGGATCTTCTGAATTAATAAGAAAAATTTATGGCTTTGATACAGAAGCTTTTGCAAATAAAATCAAGGAGTTTTTAGGATAATGAAAAGTGAAGAATCATTTAATTTAAACAAAAATGAGAAAAATCAAGTTAAAAATGCAATAAAATATTTAAATCTACCAGAAATCATGGATAAAAAAATATTATTCAATGCTTTATGCCATACTTCATATGTATTTGAAAAAGAAAATAAAGGAAGAAAATTAAACTCTAATGAAAGATTAGAATTTCTCGGAGATTCAGTTTTGGAACTCGTAATCTCCGAGTTCCTTTATTCAAATTATTCATTAACTGAAGGAGATATGTCAAAAATAAGAGCCACAGTTGCAAGTGAATTAATATTATCAGAAGTAGCTTTAAGTATAGGATTAAATAATTTTTTATTTTTAGGAACTGGTGAAGATAAACATGGTGGAAGAAAAAAACATTCAATATTAGCAGATGCTTTTGAATCATTATTAGCTTCTATTTACTTATCTTTAGGATACGAATTTACTCAAAATTTTATAATAAAAAATCTAAATGAACATATAGAAAAAGCTGTAGCTGGTGAATTATTTTTAGATTATAAAACTAAATTACAAGAAATAACTCAAGATGTATTTAAAGTTCTACCTGATTATGAAATAATAAAAGCAAAAGGACCTTCCCATATAAGATATTATAAAATTGGTGTTAAAGTTGATGGAAAAATATATGGCATTGGAGAAGGCCATTCAAAAAAAATAGCTGAACAAATTGCTGCAAGAGAGGCTTGTAAAAAAATAAGAAAGGAATAATCAAAATGAAAAAAACAATAGATCTAATAAAATTAAATAAAACAAAATCTATAAGTTTAACTGGAGATTATTGCTATTTAAATTGCTCTCATTGCAATAAACATTATTTAAAAAATATGAAAACCATAAAAGATATAGAAGCTCTTGTCAAACAAGGTTATAAATCATTTCTTTTAAGTGGCGGAATGAATAACAAACTTGAAATTCCTATCAACATTCATAAAAATGAATTGAGAAAATTAAAAGAAAAATACGATTTAAAATACAATGCTCATTTTGGTTTTATGAATGAAGAAAATATTATTGATATAAAAGATATAATTGACACAGCTTCAATTGATATAATTGGAAATAAGAAAACTTTAGAAGAAGTTTATCATATAAAAAATTATGAAGAGTCTTTTAAAACTATTGAAAATATTATCAAATATGAAATACCTATAAAACCTCATATTACAATAGGACTTTATAAAGGACAAATCTACCATGAAATAGAAGCTTTAGAAAAATTAGAAAAATACATAGAATATTTTGATAGGATAATTTTTCTTGTTCTTATTCCTACAAAAGGAAGCAAATATGAAAATAATTTAATACCAAAAATAGATGAAGTATTAAATATCATAAAAATTGCAAAAAAAATGTACGATGATAAAAAAATAATTTTAGGTTGTATGCATCCAAAAGGTACATATCGAAAAGAGCTTCAAAAAAATTTAATTCCATATTTAGATGGTTTAGTACAACCATTAAAAGAAACAGAAATATTAATTAAAAATATGAATTACAAAATAAACTATAAATATGAATGTTGCGCTTTATAATTGGAGGTTATTTTTTAATGAATTTTGAACCATCATATATGAAATTATATGAAAATGGCAAATTAAAAGAAATAAAAGAAGTCCTATATAAAAAATTAGAAAAATGTGATTTATGTCCAAGAAAATGCAATATAAATAGATATAAAAATAATGGGTTATGTGGAGCAAATGATAAAATAAAAATTTCCGAATTTGTTTTATACCCAGGCGAAGAACCTCCATTAACGGGAAATACGGGCGCTGGAGGAATTTTCTTCTCAAATTGTAGTATGAATTGCATATATTGTCAAAATTTTAAGTTCAGTCAAGAAGGCCTTGGAAAAAATATAACAGTTGAAGACTTAAAAAATATATATCTTGATATACAAAATAATAAAAAAGCTGTAAATTTAGATTTAATAACAGCTACAGCCTATCTTCCTTTTATAATTGATGCTTTAATATTAGCTATTGAAGAAGGGTTTAGGTTACCAATTGTTTGGAATACTTCATCATATGAAAATGTTGAAATAATAGAACTATTAAGAGATATAGTAGATATTTATTTGCCCGATATAAGATATACAAGTAATATAATTGCAAAAAGATTATCGAATGTTAAAAATTATCAAGATAGTATGCAATCTACATTAAGAGAAATTTATAAACAAATTGGAAATGATTATATAGAAGAAAAAGGAATTCTAAAAAGAGGGATAATAGTAAGAATATTAGTATTGCCAAATTATATAAACCAAGCAAAAGAAGCTCTTAAATTTTTAAAATATGAAATATCTGAAAATATTAGAATAAGTTTAATGGATCAATATGTACCTGTATATAAAGCAAAAAATTCAGAAAAACTTGGTAGATTTTTGAAAAAAAATGAATATGAAGAAGTTGTTCAAACAATGATAGATTTAGACCTTAAAAATGGATGGACACAACATCATAAACTTTTAGAGGATTGAGGTGAACAAAAATGACTCAGGATGAACTAATAAGATCCATATTAGATCAATTATTAGAAGGGGTTATAGCTGTTGATGAAAGAGAAAATATATTTTTTATAAATGATTCAGCATGTCAAATATTAAACCTTAAAAAAGAAGATATTTTAAATAAAAATGTAGTAGAAACTGTTCCAAATACAAGACTACATATTCTTCTTAGAACAGGTGAATCAGAATTAGACAGGCTTCAAAATCTTGGAAATAAAGTTATAATAACTTCAAGATTTCCAATAAAAAATAAAAATAATGAAACAATTGCAACAGCTGCAGTATTTAGAGACATAACAACTGTTCAAAAATTGGCAGAAGAAGTAACAAATCTTAGAGAAATGGAAGCAATGTTAACATCAATAATAGACTCTACTTCAGATGCAATATCAGTAGCTGATCAAGAAGGTAGAGTTGTAATGGTAAACAGGGCTTATACAAAAATAACCGGATTAACACCAAGAGAAGTAATAGGAAAACCAGCTTCAGTTGATTTAGCAGAAGGTGAAAGTCTTCATATTAAATGTGCTAGAGAAAAAAAGCCTATATTCAATGTAAAGAAAAAAATATCTTCAAGTAAGAAAGATGTAATTGCTTCGGTAACACCATATTTTGTAAAAAATGATTTCAAAGGAAGTGTTGCTGTAATACATGATGTATCAGAAATAGAAAGACTTTTAAATGAATTAGAAGCTACCAAAAGAATGCTAAAAAAACAAAGAGCAAAATATAATTTTGATGACATAGTTGCAGATTCAATAGAAATGACAAAAGTAATAAAACAAGCTCAAAAAGCTTCTGCAACAAAAGTAAACATATTAATAACTGGAGAATATGGGGTAGGAAAAGAAGTTTTAGCTCAAGCGATACATAATTCAAGTGATAGAAAAGATAATACATATTTAAGAATTAATCTTTCTTTAGTACCGAAAGATAAACAAGAAGATATTCTTTTTGGTCAAAAGAGTTATTTTCATAAGACTCATAATGGAACATTATTTATAGAAAATATACACTCTGCAAATGATGAAGTACAGGAAAAACTTTTAAAATATCTAAAAGAAGGCGAATTCGAAAGTGATTATTATAATTACAAACCAGATGTTAGATTAATTCTTTCAACCACAGAAGATTTAAAAACTCTTGTAAGTATAGGAAAGTTTTCAAGAGAAATATTTTATAAAATATCTGTTGTGACTATACATATACCAGCTTTAAGAGAAAGAAAAGAAGATATTCCTTCACTCTCAAGACAAATATTACATTCTTTAAATCAAAAATATGGTAGAGTAATTTATGATTTTACTGAAGATGCCTTAACAAAATTAAAAAATTATTCTTGGATTGGAAATATAAGAGAATTAGAAAATGTTATAGATAGAGCTATTCTAAATATGGAAAATCAAGATAGTATAATAACTTCATCACATATTCCAGAAATATTAGAAAGTTCTGAAAAATCTACAGGAACTTTAAAAGAAATGGTTGAAGATTATGAGAAAAAAATAATATTAGAAATGCTTGAAGTTTGTCATGGAAACAAAACAGAAGCTTCAAAAAGATTAGGATTAACAGTTAGAAATTTATATTATAAATTAGATAGATATGAAATAAAATAAAGTAGAGATAAAATAAATGAAATTTAATTTTAATTTACAACGCATATTAGATTTAAAAGAAAAATTTGAAAATATTGAAAAAGAAAACCTGTCTAAAAAGATAAATGAAAGAATGCAGGTAGAAAATTCTATATCAAATTTAGATAAAAAAATAAATGATTATGGACTTTATTTTGATAATGAACTAAAAAATTCATTATCCTCTACAAAAGTCCAAGAATTGATCAAATATAGACATTTTTTAAAACAAAAAAGAATAGAATTAATAAAACAATATCAAAAAAAATTAAGAGAAGAAGAAAAAGCCAGAAAAAAATTTTTAGAAGCAAAAAAAGAAAAAGATATAATAGAAAAATTAAAATTTAGAAAATATGAAGAATATTTAGCACAAGAAAAAATATTAGAAGCAAAAGAAATGGATGAAATAGCTCAAAAAATGTATATAAATAGAGAAAAGGACTGATAAATATTATCAGTCCTTTTCAAATTTAAAAATAAAGCTCATACTCTTGAGGAGTTGGTGCATTATATACATAAGAAGCTTCTTTTGACTTATTATTAATCCATAATTCTATTAAATCTTTCGGAAAAACTCTAAGTAAATATTCATTATCATTTTTAAGACCTAATAATACTTTATCTAAAGAAAGAGGAAATTGTTTATCTTCTAAATGATCAATAGAACTATATCCTTTTTCAATAGGATTCGATTTATTCAAAATTCCATCTATACCTGCCAAGACCATTGCAGATAAAGAATAATAAAGATTGGCAGTAGCATCTCCAGTTCTAAATTCAATTCTCACATTATCTTCTTTTAAATAACCTGGTATTCTTATAGCGGCAGATCTACTTCCTTTTGCAAAAGTAGCACTTATTGGTGCTTCAAATCCAGGTACAAGTCTTTTAAAAGAATTAGTGCTTGGATTGGTAAAAGCTAATAAAGATCCAGTTAAACTATGATCTAATATTCCACTTAAATAATTTAATGCTAATTCACTAAGTCCATGCTCTTTATCACCAACAAAAAGTGTTTTATTATCTTTTTCTAAAAACTGATGAACATGCATTCCATTTCCAGGCATATTATATATTGGTTTAGGCATAAAAGTAACAAACAAATTATTTTCCTCTGCAATATTTTTTATAATCCATCTAGAAAGAGTTACATAATCAGCAACTTTATCTATGCCAATAAAATTTAATTCAATTTCAAGCTGTGAAGTTCCAACTTCATGATGATGATACTTAACAGGAATTCCAATACTTTCCATAACATTAACTACTTGATTTCTAAAAGTAAAATATTTTTCTGTTGGATAAATATTATGATAACCCCTATTATTACGCATTCTTGGTTGATTATCATAATATTCACCAATACCTTCACTACTCATAACTTGATAATAAGAATGTGAAAAATCACTTGAATAAGAAACATCATCAAAAACATGAAACTCAAGTTCCACAAGCATTTTAACATTTTCAGCAATATTGTTTTCTAATAAATACTTATGAGTAAGTTTAATAATATTACGAGGATATTGAGCAAAAACATTAGAATTATCAAAAGGATCTACAACATCACAAAACATATGTAAAATAGAAAACTCATCTTTGTATTCCAAAAAAGACATATTTTTATCTGGTATTGCAACCATATCAGATTTTGTTACTTTAGCAAATCCTAAATTAGAAGCATCAAAACCTATTCCTTCTTCGAATAATTTTTCATTTATAAAACCTTTAGCTATGCTAACATGTCTTATATTACCTTCAATATCTATCATCATTAAATCTAAAAAATCTAATTCCTCTATATCAAAATTTTTAAAATTAATTTTTTTTAACTCCAAAATAATCTCCCCCTTTATTTAATTACTATGAAAATTTTATCATCATTGAAAAAGTTTTCAAATCTTATATATGAATAATTAGATTTGAATATAGGTGAAATTTTATAAATATTGAAAAATATTTCAATATTTATAAAAAATGAAAAAAAGATTAATTATTAAGATAACTATTTTTACTTCAATTAAAAGAAAAATTTATTTGATAAAATTATAAATAGATTAAATTAAAAAGGGGACTTATAAAAATGACAAAAATAATCAAAATGAACTCTTTTGATTTCGAAGAAAATGAATTAAAAGAAGCTTCAAAAATACTAAAAAATAATGGAACTGTAGTATTTCCAACAGAAACTGTTTATGGACTTGGAGCAAACGGGTTAAATGAAATAGCAATAAAAAAAATATATAATGCAAAAGGAAGACCTTCAGATAATCCTTTAATACTTCATATAAATAAATTAGAAAAAATGTCAGAAATTTGTTATATAGATTATTCACTATTAAAAAAAATAAAAATTTTAACACCTGGTCCTATAACTTTTGTATTAAATAAAAAAGATATAGTTCCTGATGCTGCAACTGGTGGTAGAAAGACTGTTGCAATAAGAATACCAGTACATCCAATAGCTAATAAACTATTAAAAATGACTGATTTACCAATTGCTGCTCCAAGTGCTAATTTATCTGGAAAACCAAGTCCAACAAGACCCGAACATGTTATCGAAGATATGAATAATAGAGTTGACATGATTATAACTGCTGAAGAATTAAAATACGGAATAGAATCAACTGTATTAGATTTATCAAATGATGTACCAACAATATTAAGACCAGGACCAATTCCACCTGAAAAACTTGAAGAAATATTTGGAATTATAAAAATACCTGATTTTGTTTTTGGCAAAGTAAAAGCTGATATAGCTTTGGCACCTGGCATGAAATACAAACATTATTCTCCAGATATTCCCGTAATATTAATAGAAGAAAAAAATAATATTGAAGATGAAAAAAAAATAATATTAGAAGAATATAAAAAAAGATCTAATTCAATAGTTCTAGGTTATGAAGAATTAGAAGAATTTTATAAAAAAAATAACATTAATTATGAAATAATCTCAAAAAGATTCGAATACTATAAAATATCTGTAAAATTATTTTATTTACTGAGAAAATATGATAAAATTTCTGAGAATATAATAATATCTGGCATAAAAGACAAAGGTATTGGTATTGGTATAATGAATAGAATAAGAAAAGCATCCACAATAATAAGATAAAAATAGGAGGTTTTTATGGAATTATTATTCGATATAGGAAATTCTCATACCGTATTAGGAGTTAAAAATAATAATAATTTTACAACATGGCGTATAGGAACAAAAAGCTTTGAAACGGAAGATGAATTATTCTCTATAATAAAAATATTATTTGATAATAAAAATATTGAAATAGATACTATTAAAGATATTGGTATTTCAAATGTTGTACCTTCTAAAACATATATTTTAGAAAAATTTTCCAAAAAATATTTTTCTTTAGATTCTATATTTGTATCTCCATTTCAAAATGTATATAACATAAAATATATGGCTGATTATCCAGCACAAATAGGTGCAGATCGAATATCTAATGTAATTGCAAGTAAATTAGAATATGGTCAAAATTGTATAACTTTAGATTTTGGTACTGCAATAACTTTAGATGTATTAAAAAATGGTGATTTTGTTGGAGGATCTATAACTCCTGGTTTTAAAACTTCTATGATGGCTTTATTTTCCAATACAGCTCAAGTACCACAAATAGAATTAAATATTCCTGATTATAATTATGGAACAAATACTGATGATAATGTACAAATAGGAATAATAAAAACTATTCTGTATGGTCTTGAAACATTAATAGAAAAAATAAAAGAACAAGATAATATAAATTACAAAATAATAACTACAGGAGGAATGGCAAAAAACTTAAAAACAAATTCATACATATTTAAAAATTTTGATGAAAATCTTACTTTAAAAGGGATATCATATTATATGAAATATTTAAGAGGTGAATAATTTGAAATTTTTGATAATCAATCCCTGGATATATGACTCTGCAGCATATGATTTTTGGTTAAAACCTTTAGGATTACTCTATATTTCTTCTATATTAAAAAAAGAAGGTCATGAAGTTCATTTCATTGATTTAATGTATAGACATGATGAAGAACTAGAAAAACGCAAAAATATAAAAGACAGATATTATGGAACAGGAAAATTTATATCTAAAGAAGTAAAAAAACCTGAAATTATACAATTTATACCAAGAAAATTTAAAAAATATGGATTACCCGAAGAACTATTCGAACAAAAGTTAAAAGAAGTTGGAAAAGTAGATGCAATATTGGTTGGAGTCACAATGACATATTGGTATTATGGAGCAAAAAAGACGATAGATTTCATAAGAAAAATACATAATGACACAAAAATATATCTTGGCGGTATATATACAAATATATATACAGAACATGCAAAAAAAACATTTAAAGATTTAAATGTAAAAGTTTTAAATGGAACAGGATTAATACCAATAAAAAATATGTTAAAAGAATTAAATTATGATTTAAAGGAATATAATTGGTTTGAAGAATTAGACCCAGACTATTCTGTATATAATGGAAAAATGCCATATGCAGTTATTACAGCTTCAATAGGATGTCCTTATAACTGTTCATACTGTGTAACTCATAATATGTGGAAATACAATTATAGATCTAAAAAAAATTTAATTAAAAATATATATAATATAAAAGAAAAATGGCCAAATTTAAAAAATATAGTTTTTTTTGATGATGCATTTTTATTAAGAAGAGATTTAAAAGAATTGTTAAAAGACCTTGCCAACATAAAAGTTAATTATCATTTGCCAAATGGAATACATGCCCATAGAGTTAATCAAGAAATATCAGATTTACTAAAAAATGCAAATTTCAAAACTATAAAATTGGGATATGAAACTTCAGATCCCAATTTGCAAAAAAATACTGGAGCAAAAGTAACTAATGCAGATTTAATAAACGCTGTAAATTGTTTTAAAAAATCTGATTTAGATTTAAAAGATATTGGAGCATATATAATATCAAATTTACCTGGACAAAAAATAGACGATATATATAATGCCATAGATTTTTGTTTTGATTTGGGAATACAGGCAAATGTAAATGAATTTACACCAATACCGGGTACAGAAGACTATAAAAAAATGGTTAAAAACAAACAAATCCAAGATAATTTAGACCCATTATTATTAAATAATACATTCATACCTTATTGGTGGGATAAGGGAATGACTGAAGAAGAAATTTCTAAAATAAAATTATATTTAAAAAAGAAAAGGATGGAGGTAAAAAATGAATGATTTAAATGAACTAATAAACAATTTAGAAAAAATAGAAACAAATTTAAATATCCTTATTCAAGAAGAAAAATTTGAAGAATTCAACAATCTTCTTGATGAACGTCTTCAAGAAATTAAAAAAATAGAAAAATTTTCTGATGAAAAAGTAAAAATAATCATAAAAAAAATAATAGAAAATGATAAAAATAGAAATGAAAAAATAAATGAAAAAATAAATACTCTAAAAAACAATCAAAAAAATATACAAATAGGCAAAAAAGCAATACAAAAAGGATATTATGGCGTACAAGAAGGCTTAATAAGAAAAAAAATAGATAGAAGTGGATAAGGAGGAAAAAATGAACACTTTAACAAATTATTCTCAAATGGAATACCTTTTAACAAACAATCTTGGTGGGACATCATCATCAACAGGAATTTCAAATAATACAAGTAGATATCATTCTATATTATCTGTATCTTTAAATCCTCCTGTAGATAGAAGAATATTAGTATCAAGAGTTAGTGAAATAGTTGAAAATAAAAATGAAAAACACTATATTTCAACCTTAAAAGATGCAAATGGTTATAAAGAAAAAGGTTTTGATAAAATAATCTCTTTCAAACATATATCTTATCCAGAATGGTTGATAAAAATAAATAATATATTTATAAATAAAAAAATAATAATGTTAGAAAAGAAAAATTTAGTTGCTTTAATATATGAAAATTTTTCAAATGAACCGACTAAATTAACAATAATTCCTTATTTAAATGATAGAGATATTCATAAAAATACTCTACCAAATCAATTAAATTTAAAAATAACAGAATCTAAAAAAAATTTTAATTTAATAAATACCAATTTTAATAATAAGATCTGCATAAATACAAATGGATTAATATTAGAAAATGATCATAAAATTAATAATATATTTTATGATCAAGAAAATGAAAGAGGATTATTTGCGTATGAAGAAATAATATCTAAAAATAAAATAGAAAAAGTGTTAATGCCTAATGAAAAACTATATATAACATTTTCATCATTAGAAAGTATATATGAAATAGATAATTTTGACTTTATAGATAAATTTATAAAAGAAAGCGAAGATAAACAAAAATCAGAAAAAATTGATGATATTTTAAAAATAAATTCAAAAAATTTTATATCTTACAGAAAAAGCACAAAAAAACACACGATAATGGCTGGATTTCCTTGGTTTACTGATTGGGGAAGAGATACAATGATCGCTTTAGAAGGTCTTACTCTATCTCAAAATAAAATATCTTTATTTAAAGAAATAATGGAAACGTTTCTAGAAAATGAATCAGAAGGATTAATACCTAATGTTTTTGATGATTATACAGGAAAACCTGGAGGATATAATACTGCTGATGGTACACTATGGTTATTTATAGCAATGTATAAATACTATATAAAAACAAATGATGAATCTTTTATAAAAAAATATTATAAAAAAATGGAAAATATAATTGAAAAACATATAAAAGGTACAAAATATAATATATATATGGATAAAGACTATTTGCTTTATACTGGAAATAAAGAAACACAATTAACTTGGATGGATGTAAAAGTAGATGATTGGGTTGTGACACCCAGATATGGAAAAGCCGTTGAAATAAACGCCTTATGGTTCAACAGTATAAAAATAATGGAATTTTTCTCAGAAAAATTCCATTTAGAATTTAAAAATAAAATTTCTAATAAAATATTAGATTCTTTTAATAAAATATTTTGGAATGAAAAAGAAAATTGTTTATATGATTATATAAATGAAAATGAAAAAAATAAAAGCATAAGACCTAATCAAATATTTTCAGTCTCCTTACCTTTCAATTTATTAAACGATGAAAAATCTAAACAAATAGTAAAAAAAGTATTTGATGAACTTTTTACACCATTTGGCTTAAAAACTCTATCTCAAAAAGATCCATCTTATATAGGAATTTATACAGGAAATAGAACAACAAGAGATGGTTCTTATCATCAAGGAAATGTATGGCCTTGGCTTTTAGGTCCTTTTTATGAAGCCTTATTAAAAACTAATAATTATTCATTTGAAATAAAAAAATTAATCAAAGAATTACTAAAACCTTTAGAAAATATGATTCAAAATGAGTGGTGTTCAACAATTCCAGAAATATTAGAAGGTAATTGGCCACACAATAAAAAAGGATGTTTTTCTCAAGCATGGTCTGTATCTGAAATAATAAGAATATACTCAATTATTAATGATTAAAAACAAATATTATGTTATTTCTGTTATTCAATATACTTGACTAAAAAACATAAAATGACTATAATTGTAGTCAGGAGGAATATTTATGAATTTATCCAATTATGAATTTCAAAGTGTTGCTCAGGCAAAAGCAAATTTTTCAAAAGTAATAGAATCGAGTAAAAAAGGAGAAATAATAATAACCAAAAATGGAAAACCAGAATCTATAATAATGAATTATGAAAAATTTAAAAATATGATGAATTTCTTAGAAGAAATAAAAGATCTCTCTCTTTTAGATGCGAGTGAAGTGACAAACTATAAACAAATAAAAGAATTTTTTAATAACTTTGAAGATTAAAATCCGGAGGTGTAACAAATGGCTGATGTTATATTAGATAATATTAATAAAATTTATCCTAATGGATTCCATGCTGTAAAAGACGCAAATTTTACAATTTTAGACAAAGAATTCGTAGTACTATTAGGACCTTCTGGATGTGGAAAAACAACCACATTGAGAATGATAGCAGGACTTGAAGATATATCAAGAGGAACTATAAAAATTGATGATAAAGTTGTAAACGATGTAGAACCTAAAGATAGGGATATTGCTATGGTTTTCCAGAACTATGCTTTATACCCACATATGACAATATATGATAATATGGCATTTGGGTTAAAATTAAGAAAACTTCCGAAAGATGAAATTGATCAAAGAGTAAAAAATGCTGCTAAAATTTTAGATATAGAACATCTATTAGATAGAAGACCTAAACAACTTTCAGGTGGGCAAAGACAGAGAGTTGCAGTTGGTAGAGCTATAGTTAGAGATCCAAAAGTCTTCTTATTCGATGAACCATTATCAAATCTTGATGCAAAATTAAGAGTACAGATGAGAGCAGAATTAAAAAAACTTCATCTAAGATTAAATGCAACAATAGCTTATGTTACTCATGACCAAGTTGAAGCTATGACAATGGCTGATAAAATTGTTATAATGAAAGATGGCTATATACAACAAATAGGAAATCCTCACGATGTTTACCATAGGCCAGAAAATATTTTTGTTGCTGGTTTTATAGGAACGCCTGCTATGAATTTCTTAAATTTAAAAGTTAAAAAAGATAATGGATTTTTTCTAAATAGTGATTCTGTAAATATAAAAGTTCCAGAAAAATTTGAAAAATATTTTGAAAATTATGATGGAAAAGAAATAGTATTTGGAATAAGACCTGAAGATATTTATGATAAAAACTTTGTTGATCCAACATCAAATGCATCATCAGAAATTAAGTCAAAAGTAGAAGTAGTAGAACCATTAGGAAGTGAAACATTACTTCATGTAAATATAGATGGTCAATCAATAACAGCCAAAGTAAATCCTAAAACAGAAGCTGTTGCAGAACAAGAATTTGATTTAGTATTTGATTTAAATGCAATACACGCATTTGATAAAGAGACAGAAAAAGCATTATTTTAAAATAAATTTAAATAAAAAGGGGCCCTTTTAAAGGCTCCTTTTTGTTTATAAA
Organism: Oceanotoga sp.; assembly: GCF_030445905.1. Lineage (NCBI taxonomy): Bacteria > Thermotogati > Thermotogota > Thermotogae > Petrotogales > Petrotogaceae > Oceanotoga > Oceanotoga sp. The sequence continues at coordinate 30,455 of NZ_JASUSU010000004.1, forward strand.
CAGTTCTTTTAATATTGCTTTGCATATAAGTAACTTTATGTTATAATAAATAATATAAGCACTTTAATATAATTTATTAATTTTATTTTTAATTGGGGATTTATTAAGAAATGCTGTTTTATATAACAAATAGATTAAATATAGAAAAAAATATTTTTATTTGATCTTTTATTTGTTATAATTTTCATAGGAATAATAAATAGTATATTTTAATTAACAAAGCTAACAAGTTTCACCAATCCAGTAAGGGGGGTATTTTATGATTTTGAAGTTAGTATTTCAGCCTATAAACAACGAAGAAGTAAATTTACCTATGCATTATAACCGACCATTACAAGGTCTATTTTACAATTTAATGGGGAAAATAATGCCAGATTATCACGATGATGGTACTGTGATAGAAAACAAGAAATTAAAACTATTCACATTTTCTAGAATTTATCCTTTAGATTCTTTTAAAGTAGTAAATAAAAGAATGAAGTTTTATGGTCCTTTTGTAGTTTATTTTGCATCTCCAATGAGAGAGATCTTAAATGCTATTTACGAGTCAATTGAAAAAGAAGAGACCTTTAGAATTGAAAAAAATTACTTTATTTTAGAAAAATCAGAAATATTAGTAAACGAATTTGAAGATTCCTTATTAGTTAAAACCTTATCGCCTATAACAACTTACTCTACTATTATACTACCAAACGGAAATAGATATACTCATTATTTTTCTCCATATTCAACAGATTTTAAAAAACTTGTAGAAGATAATTTAAAAAGAAAAGCTAATGCAATGAATCTTGAACTTGATGAAGAAAAATTTAGTATAGAACCTTATGGAATAACAGAAAAAAACGAGAAATTATTATTTTATAAAGGAATTATTATAAAAGGTTGGACAGGCTATTTTAAATTAGTAGGAAACAAAAAATTGATTGAGTTAGCAATAAATTCAGGTTTAGGAGCTAAAAATGCTCAAGGATTTGGAATGGTAATTCCCGCAGACGAAAAAAATACAAATAATATAGAATTAAATGATGAAAATATAGCTTACTTATAAAAATTGGAGGTAGAAAAATCTATGGTAAATGCAGTTTATGCTCAGTCTGGTGGTGTAACCAGTGTAATAAATGCTTCTGCTTTAGGCGTTTATAGAAAGATAATTGATAATAAAGATACTATTGAAAATTTATTCATAGGTATTAATGGTATTAATGGTATAGCTGAAAATAATCTAATAATATTAAACTCTCAAGATATTGATAAAATAAATCTTTTAGAGTTTACTCCATCAAGTGCTTTTGGTTCTTGTAGAAAAAAATTATCTTTAAATGATGAAGGATATTTAAAAAAAATTTTTGATACTTTCAAAAAAAATAACATAAGATATTTTTTCTATAATGGCGGAAATGATTCAATGGATACAGCTAATTTAATATATGAATATTCAAAAAAAATAAAATTCGATTTAAAAGTTATTGGAATACCTAAAACCATAGATAATGACCTGTGTTTTACTGATCACACACCAGGTTATGGGTCCACTGCAAAATACTTAGCAATATCTGCATTAGAAGGCAGTATCGATGTAAAAAGTATGTGTTATGATTCAACAAGAATTTTCATTTTAGAAACAATGGGTAGACATGCGGGATGGTTAACAGCTTCCACAGCTTTAGCAAGATTAAATTCCGATTTTGGTCCTCATATAATCCTTATACCTGAAAGAGCCTTTAACAAAGAAAGATTTTTAATGAAAGTAAAAAAAACATTATCTGAATATGGTTATTGTAGTATAGCTGTTTCAGAAGGAATTAAAGATGAACAAAACAATTTTTTATCTGATTTAGGTTATAATGATAATTTTGGAAATACTCAATTAGGCTTTGTAGGAAAGACATTATCTACAATACTAATGAAAGAATTAGGTGAAAAATCTCATGTTGCAATACCTGATTATCTTCAAAGATCTGGAAGACATATATCAAGTTTATGCGATGTAAAAGAAGCTATAAAAGCTGGAGAATACGCGGTAGAATATGCTTTAAAAGGCATTAATGGAAAAATGGTAACCTTTAAAAGAATTTCAAATAAACCATATGAAATAACTTTCGATTACATAGATCTAAATATGATAGCAAATCAAACTAAATTTATACCTGATGAATATATAACAGAAGATGGTATGGATGTAAATGAAAAATTTATAGAATATGCAAAACCTTTAATAAAAGGTGAAAGTTATCCGGAATATAAAAATGGTATTCCTTTATATTACAAACTCTAAAAAAGAAGAGACTTTAGTCTCTTCTTTTTTAATAATTATTATAAATATAATTTAAAATATCATTTTCGAATTTTTTAACTTCATACTTATCAAAAACATAGTTATTTTCAATCATTGTAAAATAAAAATAATTATTCTTTTTTGTTTTTATAATTCCACTAATTCCAGAATCTGAATATAAAGTTCCTGTTTTTGCCCATATAGAATAATTAAACCTATTTTCAATAGTACTATTCTCATAAGGAGAAGCAAGAATCTTTAAATAATCATCTTTAAAATTTTTATGAAGTAAAACATTAATTTCATTAACCATATTAGGAGTTACTAAATTATACATAGAAAGTCCACAACCATCATAAATAATAAAATCATCATCAATAACTTTTGATAAAATCTTCGAATTATTTTTTATGGATGATTCTATATTAGAAATACCATTATTAATTCCATTATATCTAAAAAGCATTTCAGCTATTTGATTATCACTTTTTTCAAGCATTTCTTTTATTATATTTAAAAGATTATCCGAATTATTTTCATATAAAATATTTAAATTTTTTTTATCAAAATTTTCAAATTTAAATTCCCCATAAAATTTAATATCATATTTATCAAATAAATTAGAAATAACAAATAAAATATAATCTTTAATTTCCATATTAGTTTTATATTTAAATACTTCGTGAGAACTTAAATGTATATTAAAAGAAGCAATTTGTGGTTGAGGATCATCCCACATCCAACCTCTTCCAAAACCTTCATCATTAAATAAACTAAAATCTATTATAAAATCACCATAAATTTTTTTAATACCTGCTGATTTTATACTTTTTATCATATTTTCAACATCTTCAAGTTTTAAAACTGGATCACCCATTCCTTTAATATAAAGATTTCCCGTAAAATTACTACTTATATTATAATCAGAATATAAAAAAGTTTTAAAATAAAAATCTTTAGAATGTTTTTCAAGGGTTACGTAAGAAGTAAATAATTTAGTTAAAGAAGCCGGTATAAAATATTTATAATTATTATATCCAAAAATAATATCATTATCCATATTTCTGATTTCTAAAGAAGAAAAACCTTCAAAATTTTTTAACTTATTTAAAAGAATCTCATCAATTATAATATCATCATTATTAATAACCTTCAAATTATTATCAAAATCTTCCAATTTTTTTTCAACCTCTTTTTTATTTTCTTCATAGTTATTTTTTTTTAAGGAATCTGTTAAAATATCATTATATTCATCATATCTTTTATATTTTTCAATATAGGCAGAAAAAGCTTGTAAAGAAATCAATAATAAGATTGTAATTAAAAATATTTTTTTAAAATATTTCACAAAAATCACTCCCATCATTATTTAAAATAATAAATAATGTTATTCATTTTACCATTTGAAATTCCTTTTTTAAAAGTAGCTTTCAAATTAAAGTGTTTTTCAAAATCATCTCTAGAAGTTATAAAACAATAATTCCAATTTTTAAATTCCTTATGAAAAAATCTCATTTGTTCATATATCTTTATTGCATAATTAGAATCTCTATATCTTTCACCATAAGGAGGATTAGAAATAACATAACCAAAATCAAATCCTTTATTTCTGATTTCTTCCATTGAACATTTATAGAAATTAATTTTATCATTTATTTCATAATATTCAGAATTTTTAAAAGAAGTTTCAATCATATGCTGTTCTTTATCACTTCCAAAAATATTTATTTCATAAGAAGTATTTATTTTACCTTTAAGATCTTTTTTTATGATATTAAAAAGATCTACATCAAAATTTTTTAATAAAGAAAAATCAAAATTTCTATTTATTCCTGGAGGAATATTAAAAGCATAAGAAGCAGCTTCAATTGGTATAGTTCCACTGCCACAAAACGGATCATATAATGGATATTTCCTTTTCCAATGAGAAAAAAATAATAAAGAAGCAGCTAAAGTTTCTTTCAATGGAGCTTGAGAAATTAACTTTCTATAACCTCTTTTACTTAAAGGTATACCTGTTGTATCAAGTAAAATCATAAAGTTATCTTTAAAAGAATAAATTCTAATATTTATTTTACTATTTTCTTGTATATAATTTAAAGAGTATTTATACATAAGTTTTTTATAAATAGCCTTTTGAACTATAGATTGAATAGTTTTTTCAGAGAATAATTTAGATCTTTTAGATGAAATTTTGTTAATAATAACACCATCATCTTTTTTTATAAAATCATACCAATTTAAAGAATATATATTATCAAAAAGTTCATCATAAGTCTCTGCTTTAAACTCTCCAACACATATTAAAATTTTTTCTATTAATCTTGAATTCAAATTTAGTTTATAAATTAAATCTAAATCACCGTCAAAAAAAATCATACCTCTTGAATTTTCCATAGAATTGATACCATTACTCTTCAATTCATTTTTAACTAATTTTTCTAAACCCGCATTAAACAAGGCCACTAATTTCATTCAAAAATCACATCCTTATAAATTAAAAATCATTTTTTAAAGAAGAATTTATTAAAACAGAAAAACTTTCAATAACCTCTTTATACTCATATTTAGACAAAAGATTTCCAATACTTTTTGTAACAGAAGTAATATATTCAAAAATAAAATCTGTTTTTATATCATTACGAATTTCACCTTTAATTTTAAATTCTTCAATTTTATTTTTAATAATAATACCAAATTTTTCATAATAATAATTATTTATAAAATCTAAAATTTCAAAATCAGAAAAAAGATCTTCAATAGGATAAATATCTAAAATTTCTTTAAAATCTATATTTAAACCATAAAGAAAATCAAAAACTTCATCAAAAGACTCAACATCGTCTAATAATTTTTTAAAAGGTTCTATGTAATCATCAATCAAAAATTTTATAGTTTCTATTATAAAATTTTTTCTATTTTTAAATTTTTTATAAACAGTTGCTTTACTTAGTCCGGCATATTTTATGACCTTTTCAAAATTATATTTTTGAATTCCATTTTCAATTAATTCTGATCTAGAAAAATTATACAATTTTTCTATTTTTTTTTCAGTACTTTTTTTTGAATAATGTTTTTTCATCAAAAAACCTCCAATTATGTATTGTACAAAAAACTATACAATACATAAATATTGATCAATATAATAAAATCTTTAAAAACCAAAACAACGCCTTAAAATGCTTTTAAATCAAAAACACCCTCTTTTTAAATAGATTATACATATTTTACCAAAAAAAGCTTTCTAAAAGCAATATAAAGGGAGGTTATTTTTATAAAATTAAAAAAATTTCATAAAATCTATAAATCTTTGTCGGAAAACTTAGGTTTTCCGACTACAGCTTTAAGAAATTAGTTTGAATAGATGGTTCGCTTATGATAAATTATTTTATATAATCAAAATTTTATTTTTTATTTAATTTACAATATATATATGATATATATTATTTTTTCTATTTATACATTAAAAACAAAGTATATCTTTATATAAAAAGATATACTTTGTATAAAAAATATACATTATATAATTTTGATATCAGAAGAAATTTTCCCATCTGTAATTTCTATAATTCTATCTGTTCTCTCTGCAACTTTTTTATCATGAGTTATTATAACAAAAGAAGTTCCAAAATCATTATATATAGTTCTAAAAAGTTTATAAACTTCTTCAGTAGTAACAGAATCTAAATTTCCCGTTGGTTCATCTGCAAGAACAATTTCAGGAGAATTAATTAAAGATCTCGCTATTGCTGTTCTTTGCTGTTGACCACCTGAAATTTGATTTGCATAATTATTTTTATATTTATAAATACCGACATAATCCATCAACTCATAAGCCTTGTTTATTATTTTATCATCTATTTTTCTATTATACATCCTATAAGGGATCAAAATATTTTCAAGCACCGTAAATTCATTTATAAGATAATGAAATTGAAATATAAAACCAATATTTCTATTTCTCAATATAGACAAATCTTTTTTACCAAAGTCTTTGACATTATTTCCATTTATAATAACATCCCCTGATGTAGGGTTATCAAGCGTTCCCATTATATTCAATAATGTTGATTTTCCAGACCCCGATTGTCCAACAATAGAATTAAAACTTTTTTCTTCTATTTCAAGATCTATATCATATAATACCTTAGTTTTAATTTTTGATCCATATTCTTTATTTATTTTACTTAAAATTATTACATTATCCATTCTTTATCACCTCAATTGGACTTAATTTTGAAGATTTTCTTGCTGCAATTACTGAGGCAATTGTAGATGAAAAAATTGCAATTAAAACAGATAAAGAAATATAAAAATAATTAATAGTTATTTTAACTACGGGACTTCCATCAGAATTAATAGCAAAAGTTGAAAACATCCATAAAAGTAAGAAAGCAAAAATTAATCCTACTATAGCTCCTATAACCCCTAAAAGAAATCCTTGATAAATAAAAATAAAACTTGCACTGTTATCGTTTATACCCATTGCCTTTAAAATACCTATTTCTTTAGATTTTTGCAACACGCTTATAGTCAAAACACTTGAAATAGCTAAAGCTACAGAAACAATTACAAAAATTTGTATAATCAAACTTGAAGCACTTTGGCCATTAAGACCTCCAACAAAACTTTCATTTTCTAATTTCCAATTAGTTAATTCTAAATCAGAATAATTTATATTATTATCATTAATCAATGAATTATAGATCAATTCAACATCAAGAGGCTTATCAATTTGCATTTCTATTATAGAAAAATTATTATCATAATCAAATAAACTACTCATATATTTATTTGATGCGATCATCCAAGAACTATTTAAATTAGAATTATCAAAATCAAAAAAACCAACAATTTTAGCTTTAAATAATTTTCTAAATTTAACTACAAAAAACTCTACATCATCTCCAACTTTTAAACCATAATCATCTTTAAAACTTGCTCCCAAATATATACCTTCTTCATTCAAATCAGTATCTATTTTTTCCTTTAAATCATAAATTTCATAACCTTCTTCAAAATTTATTCCTTTCATTATCATATTAAAATTTTCATCATTTACAACCAATGTTAAAGGTTCTACATTACTCTCATTAATAAAAGTAATATCATCATAAATTCTAAATTCTTCAATAATATTTTTATAATCTTTAATATAATTATCTTTTGCCTTTAAAATAATATGAGGTGAATTTCCTATAAGATCTTCTATCAAATTAATCTGTAAACTTTGTATTAGCAGTCCAATAAATATTTGTATAGCAACACCAATAGAAATTCCAGCTACTATTAAAAAAGTTTGTCCTCCACTTTTTTTCAAAAATCTCCATGCAATATCAAAAGAAAGTCTCATATCACCCCTCCTTAAACATTCTATCAGAAAATTCATTAATATTTGATATATCATCTACAAAAAAATCTGCATCAACTTCATCAACAAGAGTTTTATTATTCTTAAAAGCTCCTCCACCAACTATTATTTTCATATTCAAATTCATTTCATTAATATTTCTTTTTAAATATTTTATAGTTCTTTTCAAAGTTAAAATATTATACGGATTACTAACACTAAGAGCTATAAAATCTACATTTAAAATTTTAGCCCCTCTAAAAATTTCTTCTTGTGGAGTATTCGCACCCAAATAATAAACATTAAATCCTTCCATATAAAAATAATCACTAACAATTTTAATCCCTAACTCATGATATTCTTCACTTGGACAAGCAAATAAAATCGTTTTATTTTTCAAAGTCACTTCATTTTTATCTAATAAAACTTTTCTATAACTTATTAGATAAGGATAAACAGACCCTATGATAGAATTAAAAGTAGAACTAATAAAATGCTCTTCCCAAACACAAAACTCTTCTTCATAAAAACATTGATAATTACTTAAAAAAGGAAGTATAAATTTCTCATAAACATTTAAAGGATTAATGTTAGGAAAAGACTTTAAATATTCTATACAATAAAGTATAGCTTCATCCTTTTTTTTATTTTTTAAAATACCTACAAAATTTTCAATACTAAAACTATCTTCCATTAAAAGATCCCCCCTTTAAAGAGTTAATTTTTCATAAATAATAGTTGACAATACAATTATATAATAAAAATAAAAAAATGAGATATAAAATCTCATTTAAAAATTATTTTTGTTTTCATTTTAATAAATTGGAATACTCTAAAGCTATTTTAGCAGCCAATTCAGCATTATTATAAACTAATGCAATATTCGATTCCAAAGAACTTCCACCTGTTAAATCTTTTATCTTTGCCAATAAAAAAGGAGTCAATTCTTTACCTTCTATTCCTAAGCTATCTGCCTCTTCAATCGAAGCATCTATAGCTTTATTTATAAAATTTGTATTCATAGACATTTTTTTGGGAATAGGATTAGTTACCAAAACTCCTCCATTAATATTCAAATCCCATTTAGATTTCATTATACAAGCTATTTCTTCAGGACTTTCAACTTTATAATTAACCTTTAAACCACTCTCTCTCGAATAAAATGCCGGCAATTCTTCCGTTTTATAACCCAATACAGGAACTCCTAAAGTTTCAAGATATTCTAAAGTTAATTTTAGATCTAAAATAGCCTTAGCTCCTGCACAAATAACACAAACATTTGTACTTGATAACTCTTGTAAATCTGCTGATATATCAAAAGTTTCAGAAGCATTTCTATGGACACCTCCAATACCACCAGTTGCAAAAGTTCTAATGCCGGATAAATTGGAACATATCATAGTTGCCGAAACTGTTGTAGCAGCACTAAGTTTATTCGCTATAATATAAGGTATATCTCTTCTACTCGCTTTTAAAATATTTTCAGAATTCCCCATAAATTCGAGTTGTTTTTTATCGAGTCCTATCTTAATTCTACCATCAATTATCGCTATAGTTGCAGGAATAGCCCCATTTTTTCTAACTATATTTTCAACTTCAGTAGCAGTCTCAACATTTTTTGGATAAGGCATCCCGTGAGATATGATTGTAGATTCCAGTGAAACAACAGGTTTATTATTATCAAGTGCATCTTTAATTTCTGGTAAAACATCAATATACTTTTCAAATAAATTCATTATAAAACCTCCAATAAGTTTTTTTAAGAAGATCTTCAGATAATAACTTACTAACAGTATCATCAGATTGTAAATTTATTAAAGAATTACAAATACCCAATCTAACACTTTTTATTTTATCAAATTCATTATAAATCCCATAAGAATATCCAGCTAAAAATGCATCACCTGCCCCATTTGCATTAATAACCTCTATACTAAAAGATTTTTCATAAAAATATTCATCATTAATTATATCAAAAAATAATACACCATCTTTACCAAGTGTTACTATAATATCATCAATAAAATTAATTTTATATTTTATCAAATCAAAAATTTTTTTTATATCATTATCATTATCCTCTTTCTCATTATTAAAAACAAAATCTTCATCAATAAAATTTCTTAATTCTACTATATTCGGTGTTATACATTGTATATTTTCTTTTATATTATATAATTTATTAATTTTTTGTATGGATACAGGTTCAATTATATATTTTATTTTATTGCAATTTAAAAAATGTACAATATATAATATAGTTTCATAATCTAAATTAGTATCTATAATGCATAATTTTGAATTTAATAAAATTTCTAAATTATTTTTTATATAATTCCTATCTATTAAAGAATTTATTTTCATATCAGAAATAGCATAACTCATATCATTATCATTATTTAAGATAGAAAGATAAATTCCTGTACTATATTTTTTCGTTTTCAAAATTCTACTTAAATCCAAATTAATATTTTTAGTAGTATTAATAACATACTCCCCAAATATATCCAATCCAACAATTCCAAATAAATATGTTTTAATTCCTAACTTTGAAATATTTTCCGCAATATTTCTTCCAACACCGCCAGCAGAATAAAATATATTTCCAGGATTAGAATTAAATTTATAATTATAATCAGTTTTAGCATTTAAATCAATGTTAATACCCCCTATAACAGAAACATAAGACATATAAATACCTCCATTAATAATTATAAAAAAAGTGCTTCTTTTTAAGAAGCACTTAACAGATCCCACTGTTTATATTTTATGAATGTTTTAAAGAGAGAAATCTACCCTGAGACATTTATATTTTACCATTTTTATAAAGATAAGTTAAATTCTAAATAAATTGTTTAGATTGAAAGAGTTTATTTAAAATCATTTTATCTTTAAATATCTCTATTTTTCTTAAAATTCAATAATACAAATTTTTTTGATATACTTTATATAAAGGGGGAAAAATAAATGGAAAATATAAATTTCGATAAAATAATAGAAAGAAAAAATACCAATTGTATAAAATGGGACAATCTCGAGCAAATATTTGGAAAAGAAAATATTACTCCTATGTGGGTTGCTGATATGGACTTTAAATCAAGTAATGATATAATAAAAGCATTATCAAAACGCACAGAGCATGGAATATTTGGATATACAAAAACCTCTGATGAATATTATGATGTTTTTATAAATTGGATCTATAAAAAACACAAATGGAAAATAGATAAAAATTGGATAAGTTATGTACCAGGAGTTGTTCCAGGATTAAAACTTGCAATATATACTTATACCAAAGAAAAAGATAATATATTAATTCAAACTCCTGTCTATTATCCTTTTTTTAATGTTATAAAAAATTTAAACAGAAATATAGTCACAAATCCATTAATATATTCAGACAATATTTATAGTATTGATTTTAAAGATCTTGAAAATAAAATAAAACAATATGATGTAAAAATGATGATATTATGTAACCCTCACAATCCAATTGGAAAAGTTTGGTCTAAAGATGACTTAATAAAAATTTCAAATATATGTATTGATAATGATGTATTATTGATATCCGACGAAATACATTCAGATTTAATATATGAAAATAATAAACATGAACCAATAGCAAATTTAAACAATAATATAAAAGAAAATTCTATAACTTTTTATTCGCCAAGTAAAACATTTAATATTGCTGGATTACAAGCTTCCAATGCTATAATTCCAAATGAATATTTAAAAAAACAATTCGATGAAACTATAGAAAAAATAGGAAATTCAATGATCAATGCATTAAGTCAAGAAGCATTTATTGCAGCATACAAACACGGTGAATTATGGTTAGAATACTTAATAAAATATCTAAAAGAAAATATTAACATTACTATCGATTTTTTTAATAAAGAAATACCTAATTCAAAAATAATAACTCCAGAAGGTACTTATTTATTATGGATAAACTTAAAAAATATTGCTTCTGAAGAAGAAATTAAGGATATTTTAATAAACAAAGCTAATATAGGATTAGAAGAAGGTAGTATATTTGGAGAAGATGGAAAAGGTTTTTTTAGAATGAATATTGCAACTCCTAAAGAAATCCTTTTAAAATCATTAAAAAAAATAAAAACATCTTTTAAAAATGGAGGTTTAATATGATGAACTACAAAGAAAAATATTTGGAATGGTTAAACAGTCCTGTAATTGATGAGCAAACAAAACAAGAATTGTTGTCTATAAAAGACGATGAAGAAGAAATTAAAAACAGATTTATATTTGATCTTGAATTTGGCACTGCTGGTTTAAGAGGTATATTGGGTGCTGGAAGCAATAGAATGAATATATATACAGTTGCAAAGGCTACACAAGGATTAGCTGATTATATAAATTTTAGAGGAAAAGAATATGCTAAGAAGGGTGTTGCTATAGCTTATGATGTTAGGCATTTTTCTAAAGAATTTTCTGAAATAGCTTCATCCGTTTTAACTGCAAATGGAATAAAAGTATATTTATTTGAAGATATAAGACCAACTCCTGAACTTTCATTTGCTATAAGATATTTTAAAGCTGCTTCTGGAATAGTTATAACTGCGAGTCATAATCCAAAAGAATACAATGGATATAAAGTTTATTGGGAAGAAGGTTCTCAAATATTATCAGAAGTTGCAGATGGAATAACCAATAATATAAAAAATATAAAATCATTTGAAGAAATAAAATATTTAGATTTAGAGAAAGCTAAAGAAGAAAATTTATTAACAATAATAGGAAAAGAAGTAGATGACGAATATACAAGATTAGTAAAATCATTAGCAATAAGAGATGAAGAATTAGATAAAGATATAAAAATAATATATACTCCATTAAATGGTACAGGAAATATTCCCGTTAGAAGAGTATTAAAAGAAAGAAAATTTAAAAATGTTATAGTTGTACCAGAACAAGAAAATCCAGATCCAAACTTTACAACTGTAGGATATCCAAATCCAGAAGATACAAAAGCTTTTAAATATTCTGAAAGTTTGGGAAAAGAAGAAAATGCTGAAATACTTATAGCTACAGATCCAGATTGTGACAGACTGGCAGTTGAAGTTAAAGATGAAAATGGAGAATATGTTCCATTAAATGGTAATCAAACTGGAGCTATTCTAATAAATTATATTCTTGAAAGTAAAAATGAAAAAAATTTGATAAACAATGACGGTTTTATTGTTAAATCTATTGTCACTGGAGATCTCGGAAAAGTTATTGCAGAAAGTTATGGTGTAAAAACATATGAAACATTAACAGGATTTAAGAATATATGTGGAAAAGAAAATGAACTTTTAAAACAAAACAAGACATTTCATTTTGGATATGAAGAAAGCATTGGATATGTAACAGGTACATTTGTAAGAGATAAAGATGGAGTAATATCTTCAATGTTCCTTTCTGAAGCAGCTGCTTATTATAAAACAAAAGGCAAAACTCTTTTAGATGTATTAGAAGAGATATATATAAAATATGGATATTATAGAGAAAATAATTTTTCAATAGTTCTTGAAGGTCTTGAAGGAAAAGAAAAAATTTCTAATATGATGATAAATTATAGAAAAAATTTTCCAAAAAGCATAAATGATATAAAACTAATAAAATATGTTGATTATCAAGAAGAAAAAGAATATGATATAATAAATAATAAAAATTCAGAAGTTGATATACCAAAATCAAATGTTTTAAGATTCTGGTTTGAAGACGGCTCTTGGTATGCAGTAAGACCTTCTGGAACAGAACCTAAAATAAAAGTTTATATATATTCAAAAGGAAAAACTTTAAAAGAATCAGAAAACAAACTTAAATTGTTTAAAGAATCTATATTAAAAGAATTAAATAACATATAAATCCTATACCATTAAAATAAAATAAATCGTCTCCATTTATTCAAATATTTTGGAGACGATTTTTATAAAAGGAGATGTACTCAAATGTCAAAAACTAAATTAAAAAGAATTTACTATGGCACTATGGGTCTTGGTGGAGGATGGGATGAACCAAAAATAACAAAAAAAAGTATAGAACAAGCTGAAAAAGCTCTTCAAACAGCTCTTTCTATAGGAATAACAAAATTTGACTTAGCAGATATATATCAAAATGGAAAATCAGAAGAAGTATTCGGAGCTTTTTTAAAAAACAATTCAAATATCAGAAAAGAAATTATAATTCAAACTAAAGTTGGAATTATTTTAAAAAATATCGATGGTGTAGCAAGATATGATTTTTCTGAAAAACATATTATAGATTCTGTAAAAGATTCATTAAAAAGATTAAATACAGATTATATAGATACATTATTATTACATAGACCTGATCCCTTAATGAATATAAAAGATTTAAAAAATGCTTTTCAATATCTTTTAGATCATAAAATAGTAAAAAAAATTGGAGTTTCAAACATGAATCAATATCAAATAGAATATATAAAAAAATCAACTAATACTGAAATTTCAATAAATCAACTTGAAATAAGTTTAAAAAAACTTGATTGGTTAGATTCTACAATAGGTATAAACAATGATGAAGGATTCAAAAGTTCTTTTACTCCAGGTCTTTTGGAATATATGATGACAAACAATATAGAAATACAAGCTTGGAGTCCTATGGCTGGAGGTCTATACACTGGAAAAAATTTTGAAATTCTCGATGAAAAAGAATCAATAGAAAGTATTTCAAAAACAAAAAAATATATATATAAATTAGCTCAAGAAAAAAACACAACACCAGATTCCATAGTATTATCTTTTATACTAAAACATCCTTCAAATATAAATCCTGTAATAGGAACAAGCAATCCAGAAAGGATAAAATTAGTTAAAGATTGTGAAACTATAGAATTAACAAGAAAAGAATGGTATAAACTATATACATTATCAAGAAATAAACCTCTGCCTTAAGCGGAGGTTTATTTCTTTTTATAATTAACTGCAAAGATACCTATTGCTACCATAAATAGTGCAAATAAAATTTGAATACTAAATTTTTCATCTGGAATAAACAAAACAGAAAGTATACTTCCTGAAACTGGAATCATAAATCTATAAATACTAACTTCTCCTGCTTTATTATATTTAAGTAAGGAATACCATAACCCAAAAGCTATTGCAGATAAAAAAGAAGAATAGATTAAAAGAGTTAATGATAAAGTAGTAAATTCAAGTGGTTTTTTCATATGAAAAACACCAATAATTATCATAAGAATAGATCCCATAAACATTTGCCAAGCAGAAACTAAAAAAGGATGTATATTTTTAGATAATCTTTTAGCAAGAAAAGTACCAAAAGAAGATATAATACCAGCAAAAATTAAAAACCCTTCTCCAAAAAAATTAAAATCAAAACTAAAGTCTTTGCCCCAATTTGAAAATATAATTCCTAAAATGCCTGTTAAAAGTCCTATAATTTTATTAAAATTTATTTTATCATTATTATATATAAAATGAGCTAATATAACAGTTATAAAAGTACTTGAAGATTGTAAAATAGCCCCTTTCATTCCAGAAGTATTTGCCAATCCATTATAAAAGAAAAAATATTGAATAGTTGTTTGTAAAAGTCCTAACAAAAAAAGTTCAAATAAAATATTTCTATCTTTAATTTTTAGATTATTTATTCCTTTTTTATTAAAAATTAAATATGTAAAAAGAATTATACTTGATCCTAAAAATCTTATACCTGCAAAAACTACTTTTTCCCAAATATCATTAGAGTTTAGATTCATCTCAGAATATGATATTTTCAATACTGGAAAAGCACTTCCCCATAAAATACAACAAATGAAAGCAAGAAAAATAACCATATACTTATTTGTAAGAATTTTATTATTATTCATAGTTTTATCCTCCAACAATTTATATTAATTAGCATTCTTAACTATATTACCATAAAAATAAGAATATTATATTTAAAAAAATTTGATATAATTTATAAAAGATCTTTAATTTTAAATCTTATAACTTATAATAAGGAAGATGTATATAAAATGAATGAATTAACAGATAATTATATAGAAGAATTTTTATCTCATTTGAAATTTATAAAAAGAAGAGCAGACTCTACAATTAAAGAGTATAAAAAAATACTAAATAATTATAATAAGTATATGAAAAAATATGGATTAAATAAAATAGCCTTTTTAAAATATTTAGAAGATTCTTCACAACTATCGCCAAGAACTATAAAACTTCGTATTGTTGTTCTGAGATCTTTTCTAAATTATTTATATGAAAATAATTATATTAATGGTTTAAACTATTGGAAAGACGCTAATGCTAAAATACCTGAACAATCTCCTAAAGGCATAAATAATGTTCAAGAAACAATACTATTTGATATAATACAAAAAGAAAACAAATTTGACTATATATTTTTTAATCTATTATTGAAAGTAGGATTAAGAATTTCAGAAGCTTTAAATCTAAAGAAAGAAAATATAATTTTTTATAATGATCATGCTGAATTGATAATAACAGGTAAAGGTTCAAAGGAAAGAATCTTAAAAATAACTTTAGAATATGCAGAAAATCTCATAAAAACTTCTGGAAAAGATTATGTATTTGAAATATCTGACTCATTGCCAACACAAAGAACTATGCAAAGAAGATTTAAAAAATATGTTCTAATAGCAAATCAAAAAATAGATATTTTAAAACAATCTGGTAAAAATATAAATTATATAAATGCAACACCTCATGCTCTTAGACATACCTGTGCTAAAAAACTATTAAATTCTGGAAAAAATCTTGAAGAAGTTAGATATATACTTGGACATACAAATATATCTACAACAGGTATATATATAAGATCTGAAAATCATACATCATTATTAGATAATATATAGATAAAATATGGGGGGGACTGTTTATGGAAAAAGAAGTAAAAAAAATTAAAGAATTTATATATTCGTTTTATAGTAAATATTCATATAATGGAATAATTATAGGTATAAGTGGCGGAATTGATTCTGCTGTATGTGCAAAATTATGTGTTGATTCAGTTGGAAAAGAGTCTGTCTTTGGTCTTTTACTTCCCGAAAGAGATTCTGATAAACAAACTATATCTGATTCTAAATTAGTATGTGATCATCTAAATATAAAATATAAAATAATAAATTTAAAACCTATATTGAAATCAATGAAAGTCTATAAATTACAACCTCCTTCGTTTTTTATACCGAGAAAAATTCAAGAAAAATATGTAAAAAAAAGATGGGCAAATGAATCTCCAGATACTTTTATATCAGACTTAAAAGATGAAGGAAATAAATCTTTTTTAGAAGGATTAGCATATTATAGAGTAAAACATAGAGTAAGACTTAATCTTCTCTACTTTGAAGCAGAAAAAAAAGGATATTGTGTTGCAGGCACTACAAATAAAACTGAAGAAAAAAGTGGTTTTTATGTCAAATATGGTGACGATTCCAGTGATATAGAGCCATTAATTCATTTATACAAAACAGAAGTAATAGAAATGGCTAATTTTTTGAATATACCAGATAAAATAATAAATAAATCTCCATCACCAGATCTTATACCTGGTATAACAGATGAATTTGCAATGGGTATAAGTTATAAAGATTTAGACAGAATACTCATAAAAAAAGAAAAAAACATTTCTTTAAATGATGAAGATCCTAAAAAAGTTCAAAGAGTAGATAAAATATTACAAAGTAATATTAAAAGAAAAATAAAAAATATTAGTTTAAAAAGGACTGATCAATAAGGTCAGTCCTTTTATTTTCTCATTATTTGCTTATATAATCTAAAATCAATTTAAAAGTATTTTCTATTCCTTCTTTATGAGTTCTTTCATAACCATGAGAAGCAAATACTCCAGGTCCTATTAATGCATGTTTTATATCATATCCTGCTCTCAAAGTAGCTTCAACATCAGAACCATAATATGGATATACATCTATTGCATAATTTAAATCAAGTTTTTTTGCTATATTTATCAAATCTGTAGTAACTTCATAATCATAAGGTCCGCCAGAATCTTTAGAACATATAGATACTTTAAATTCATTAGTTTCAAGATCTTCTCCCACAGCCCCCATATCAACTGATATCATTTCTTTAATATCAGCCGGAACAAATGAACCACCATGCCCAACTTCTTCATATGTTGTAAAAATAATATAAACTTTTCTATTCAATTTTATATTATTTTCTTTTATATATTTTGAAATTCCTATAAGAATACCAGCAGATGCTTTATCATCCAAGTGACGACTTTTTATAAAACCAGATTCTGTATAAACACTTCTTGAATCAAATGATACAAAGTCTCCGGTTTGAATTCCTAACTTTTGCACATCTTCTTTATTAAATACTTTTTCATCTATAATTAATTCCATGTTTTGTTCTTCTCTTTTCATAGATCCTGCATCTGAATAAACATGAACAGCTGGATGAATAACTTGAATAGTTCCGCTGTATTCTTTTAAATCTCTTGTATGAATTATACAATTTTCAGTTTCAACAAAATTTAAAGGGAATCCTCCTAAACGTGTAAGCCTTATTCTCCCATTATCTTTAATACTTCTCACCATTGCACCTAATGTATCAATATGTGCTGCAAAAGCTACTGCATTTCCTTCCCCACCAAGATCTACTATTAAAGACCCTTTATTTGTAATATTATATTCATATCCTATTTCTTTAAATATTTTTTCCAATTTTTTTATAGCTTTTTTTGTAAATCCAGTAGGACTTGGAGTTTTACAAAGCTCTATAATCTTATCAATAGAATAATCTATGTATTTTTCCATGATATTTCCCCCTTAAAATTAATTATTGTTTAATATTCTTTATAGCAGCTCTAAAGACATTTCTCATTAATATAGTTGAAGTTATAGTTCCAACTCCTCCAGGTACAGGTGTTATATAATAATTTTTATCATACAGATCTTTTGAAACATCTCCAAAAAGCTTTCTATTTTTAAAATTTATTCCAACATCTATTATATATGTACCTTCTTTTATAAAATCTTTAGTTAAATATTCTGCTTTTCCTATAGCAACAATAACCGCATCAGCTTTCATTGTCAATTCTTTTAAATTCTTAGTCCTTGAATTTGTTATTGTCACAGTAGCACTTCTATTCTTTCTTTCAAGCATTATAGCTGCTGCTTTTCCTACATTAATAGATCTTCCAATAACTACTATATTTTTACCTTCTAAATCCATACAATTCTCTAATATTTTTATAGCAGATTCTGCTGTACAAGGGACAAAATATTCGTTTTCATAAACCATTTCTCCCATATTATAAACACTCAATCCTTCTATATCTTTGTTAGGATTCAATAATCTTGCTATATCTATCTCTTGATAATTCTTATTTTTTAAAGGTCTTGATACAAATATTCCATCTATATTTTTATCATTATTATATTTATTCAAATCTTTGACTATATCATCTGTTTCTATAACAGAAAAATCTATTCCATACTTATTTGCTATCTTTTTTTGGCTTTTCAAATAAGATCTTGTAGCTGAAGTTAAATTATCAGATATAGATATCATTTTTGGTGTTTTAATGAGTTTAGATTTAATAATATCTATTTCATCTTCTAATTTTTCTAAAACTTTATCTATTTTAATTATCAAATCAATTCCTCCTTAAGATAACCCTTCTATATTACCAGAATTATCTATATTGAGATTAACAGCATTTGGAACTTTTGAGAGTCCTGGCATACGCATTATATCCCCAGCTAAAGCAACAACAAATCCAGCACCAGCAGAAAGTTCAAAATCTCTTACAGTAAATTCATATCCTTTCGGTGCTCCTAACTTGCTCTTATCATCAGAAATAGAAGATTGTGTTTTTGCAATGATTACAGGAAGTTTATCATATCCATATTTTTTTAAAAATTTTATCTTTTTTCTTGCATTAATAGAAAACTCTACATTTCCAGCTCTATAAATTTCTCTAGCTATTTTTTCTATTTTAACTTCCAATTCATCAGTATTTTGGTATACAAACGTCATCTTTTCTTCATTGTTTTTATTACAAGAATTTACAACTTTCTGTGCAAGATCCACAGCTCCTTCTGATCCCTTTTCAAATGATTCATTTACAGAAACAAAAACATCTTTATCTTCAGCATAATTTTTTACAAATTCAATTTCACTATCTGTATCACTATAAAATTTATTAATTGCTACAACTACTGGTATATTAAATTTTTTCATATTTTCTATATGAACTCCAAGATTTTCTATACCTTTTTTTAGATTTTCTAATGACTCATTTTTCAATTCATTTAATTTCATTCCACCATGATATTTTAAAGCTCTTATCGTAGCTACTATAACTATAGTAGAAGGTTTCAAATTATAATTTTGTGCTACAAAATCAAGATATTTCTCAGCCCCTAAATCAGCTCCAAATCCACCTTCTGTAACTACATAATCTGACATTTTAAGACCCATCTTAGTTGCTATTATGGAATTTGTACCATGTGCAATATTTGCAAACGGACCTCCATGTATTATGGCAGGTGTATTTTCTATTGTTTGTACTAAATTAGGATTTATCGCATCTTTTAAAATTAATGCGAGAGCACCTTCTATTTTTAAATCTCCAACTGTTATTGGCTTTTTATCATATCCTCTTGCTATTACTATTTTAGATAATTTTTCTTTTAATTCTTCTATATTTCTCGATAAACATAGTACAGCCATTATTTCCGATGCTGCAGTTATTATAAAACCATCTTCTCTTGGAACTCCATTGGCTTTTCCACCCGTACCTATTATTATCTCTCTTAAAGATCTATCATTCATATCCATTGCTCTTTTCCAAAATACTTCTGTTGGATCTATTCCAAGTTCATTATCAAATTTTATATGTGCATCTAGTACTGCTGATATCAAATTATGAGCAGTTGTAATAGCATGTATATCTCCCGTAAAATGTAAGTTTATATCTTCCATAGGTAAGACTTGTGCAAATCCTCCTCCAGCAGCTCCACCTTTTATACCCATTACTGGCCCAAGAGAAGGTTCCCTTAGAGTAACTATAGACTTTTTGTTTATTTTATTTAATCCCATTGTTAAGCCTATACTTGTGGTAGTTTTACCTTCTCCAGCTGGAGTAGGGGTAATTGCTGTAACTAATATTAATTTGCCATCTTTTTTATCTTTTATCTTATCATAATACTGATGTGAGATCTTTGCTATATTCTTTCCATAAGGATTAATATAATCATCAGGTATCTCTAACCTTTCAGATATTTCATAGATATTTTTTAATTTAGCATTTTTTGCAATTTCAATATCACTTAACATTTATTATCCCCCTTTAATAAAATATTTACTTACCTATCATTATAACAGAACTATTGGGTTGTAATGTGTAATCATTCTCAATGTATTCCGGAGAAACTAAAAAATCATTCGGATGAGATCTTGAAGTATCTACAATCAAATACCAATTTTTATTATTTAATCTTGGCAAAGTAAATTTTAAAGGCTCATTATAAGAATTAAGAGCAACATATATATCATCATTAATATTACCATCTTTTGAAATATATTCTTCACCATTTATCATAAAAGCTAAAGAATGTGAATAAAAACCAAAATCTGGTTTATAAGGTTCAATTCCATGCCAAGTAATATCTGCAAAACCATCACCTTTCAAATCTTTTCCCGTAAAAAAATGTTTTCTTCTTAAAGAACTATAATTTTTTCTAAATTTTATCATTTTTCTATAAAAATCAAAAATATCATAATTTTTATCTTTAAAAGACCAATCTACCCAACTTATATTATTATCTTGACAATATGTATTATTATTACCATATTGAGTTCTACAAAATTCATCTCCCATTAAAATCATAGGAACTCCTTGAGAAAGCATAAGAATAACTATAAAATTTTTAATCTGTTGTTTTCTCAAAGAAATAATATTTAAATCATCTGTATAACCTTCAACACCATGATTATAAGAATAATTATCATTAGCACCATCCATATTATTTTCACCATTCATATGATTATGTTTTCTATTATAAGAAACAAGATCCCATAAAGTAAACCCATCATGAGCAGTTATAAAATTTACAGAACTCCATGGATGTCTACCAGATTTTTGAAATAAGTCTGGACTACCAGCTATTCTTGTTGCCAAATCTCCAACCTGACCATTATCTCCTCTAACAAAACGTCTAACAGTATCTCTAAACTTTCCATTCCATTCTGCCCAACCAGTTGGAAATTCTCCAACATAATATCCTCCAGCAGCATCCCATCCCTCAGCTATAAGCTTAGTTCCAGATAAAATAGGATCATCTGCTATATCTTTTAACAAAGATAAATCTCCAATCCAATTACCTTTAGAATCTCTTCCAAGTATAGCTGCAAGATCAAATCTAAAACCATCAACATGCATTTCTGTAACCCAATATCTTAAAGAATCTAATATCATTTGTTTAACAACAGAATGTGAGCAATTCAAAGTATTTCCAGTACCAGAATAATTTGCATAAAATCTTCTATTATTATCTAATATATAATAAATAGAATTGTCTACACCTCTAAAAGATAAAGTAGGTCCGAGTTCGCTTCCCTCACCTGTATGATTATAAACAACATCTAAAATAATCTCAAAATTATTTTTATGCAATATTTTAACAAAATCTTTAAATTGAAAAACTTGTTCTCCAAGTTTAACACCATAAGAATAATTACCAGAAACCGCAAAAAAACTTAAAGGATTATAGCCCCAAATATCTTTAAGTGCTTCCCCATTAAGTGGATTAATATTTGTATTAGAATTAGGACTAAATTCAAAAACAGGCATAAGTTCTATAGATGTAATCCCAAGTTCTTTGAGATGTTCGAGTTTTTGAATAATACCATCAAAAGTTCCTCTATTATCAACCTCAGAATTTGCATTAATAGTAAACAATCTTACATGCATTTCATAAATTATAGTATCTCTCATTTTTATATCTGGTTTTCTATCTTCTCCCCAATCATAAATAGATTCATCGATGATAATACTTTTACAATTAGAAATAGCCGAATTCTTTTTAGAAAAAGATAAATCTTTATATTTTGAATCTTTAGAATATCCATAAATATAATCATCACTAAAATCTAAAGTAGATGAAATAGCTCTTGCATAAGGATCTATAAGTAACTTATTATAATTAAATCTATGTCCACTTTCAGGATCATAAACACCATCTATTCTCCAACCATAAAACATATTATGTTTTGCACCTTTAACATAAATATGCCATACATCACCAGTTTTATTTTTAATTTTTTGTAAATCATATTTAAAAATTGGCTCTTCATCATAAAAATTCTCATACAATTCTAATGTAACCTTAGTCCCATTTCTTGTAAAAATAGAAAAATTAACGCCTTCAGAATCAACAGTAGCCCCAGGTGTTGGGTACCCTCTTTTTACAATAAAATCTATCATATTATCACCTCAATATTATTATACTATATACGAATGTTCTTTCATATTCTCAAAATTATTTTTTTAATATGAAAAAATAAATATCGTTCAAGTATTATTAAATAATTCAAAAATAATATCAAATCTAAGCTATTGTATTTTTTATGATAAAATATACAATAGAATAAATAATAATTTAAAAATAAAGGGAGAGAAATAAAATGTTTAATTTCTTCAAAAAAAACAAAACTAAAAAAAATTTTTATAGAGAAAAAGATGCTTTAATTTTATATTTCAAGTGTAATAAATGTGATGAAAAATTTATAAGTCATCTAAGACTTTCATATGATTTATTAAGAGACTATGAAAACGGAGGATTCAAAATAGAAAAAGAATATATAGGAAGTAATTGTAATAACAAAATACAATTAAAAGCTACATTTAAAGAAAACCTAAAAGAAACATCATTTGAATTAATTAATGGAACAGTGATAACCAAAGAAGAGTGGAAAAATGAATAAAGATAATTTAGAACCAGATTACAGACCTGTAAGACCTTTTATTCAAATCCCTGAAAAAGTAATGATGTATATATTAAATTTAACTCCTTCATCATTTGCTAAAGTATATTTATACTTATACAATTTAAGTTATGGAATAGGCAAAAATTATACAGTATTTCATACATCTGTTAGAGAAATAGCAAAAAATTTAAATATTTCAGTTGGTAGAACTCATAATGCCATATCATATTTTAAAAAAATAAAAGCTATTGAAAAAATAGAATCAAGAGCTGTTATAGGAACAAAATTCAAAGTAAATGTTCCAGAATTTTCAGCAAAAAACAATTGGTATTTTACAGAACCTGAAAAAGTAAGGTATATGATGCTAAAAGAAAAGATTGTAAATGAAGATAAAATAATCACTTCAAAAATAAAAAGATATAAATCTATTGAAAAATCTTTAAAACTTGGACTTTTTGATGATGAAGAATAAAAAATCCCGGCTTTAGCCGGGAAGTATAATTTATACTATATTGGGGGTTAGGGGAATTTGCATGCTTTGAATTAATTATACAATCGTTACTTTAATTTTATTTTAATAACATGTTATTTTTTAAAAACGATTAAGTTTTTTATATTAATTCATAAAAACCTTTTTGCATTTATTTTAGAAAGAATTTTTTCAAGTTCTTTTGGAGAATTTCTCTCTATTTTATTATAATAAGAATTAATTAATATTTCAATTACCATAAATTCACTTATTCTTGAACTCAAGAATTCAATTTTAGAATCATCCTTAGCAAAAGAAGTACTCAAAAGTATATCTGTATTTTTTGCCAAATCAGATTCAATTCCTGAACTTATAGAAATAGTAGTAACATTATAATCATGAACAGCTTTTGCAAGTGATACAACATCTTTAGTAACTCCAGTATGACTTATAAATATAACAAGATCATCTTCATTAATTATTGGAATTAATGAATTAAAAGTATGTAAGTCAGAATAATAAATTGCTGTTTTACCAAGAACATTAAATTTTTTTGATGCATAGTCACAAATAAAAGCTGAACTACCAACTCCAACAAAGAACAACCTATCAGCAATGGAAATTTTATCTACAGTTTCCATTAATTTTTTATAATCTATAATAGATAAAGTCTCATCTATAAGATGAATATTTTTATTAATAACACTAACAAGTTCCTCTGGCAAATCATTTGAAACTGAGTCAGGGACTTCGGAAGATAACTCTTTTACTAAAGATAATTTAAAATCATGATAACCCAAAAAACCTATTTTTCTAATAAACCTATAAACAGTTGAATCACTGGTTTTAGCTTTCTTGGCAAACTCTGAAATAGTACAATTTAATATCTCTTCAGAGTTATTCAATATAAAATTTGCAATTTCTTTCTCTTTTTCAGACAAAGTATTAAATATACCCTTAATATAAGTTTTTATCATAAAATTCTCTCCTAAAAAATTTTTTTTCTTATAAGTATTATATAATAAAATAATATATAATTACAAATCAAAATATAAAAGACGATAATATAATGACTATAAAATAAGGAGTTAAAACATGAATATAAGTATAAATCTTAAAAATATAGATAATATGCTAAAAAAATATTTAAATACGAATAACCAAGAAAAAAATATTGGGAAAGTTATATTTGCCAATAAAGATACAGCAATAGTAGATTTAAAAGGAAAATTAATATTACTAAACAATTTAAATAACATTAGCTTAAAAGAAGGCCAGTTCATAAACCTTGTACTCGATAAAAATAGCTCCAACAATATAGATGCAATCTTAACAAAAGAATTGGGAGAATTATTTAATGGTAAATTGCTAATGAATCTTGAACTTGGACAAAAAATACCTATTGAATTTGATTTATCACAAATAAAATTTTCAGACCAAAATAAAATACTTCATTGGATTTCAGATTTCATAAAAACTTTAAACAATGAAATACCAGAAAACATAAAAGAAAATATGTCTGATAATACAAAAAATAATATAAAAAATTTCCTCATAAAAATCATGGATGATTTTTCAAAAGTATTTAAACAAAACAAAATAACCTATCCAGATCCTATAACTTTTGCAAAAAATTTGGGAAAAATGATATCAAATTATATACAAAAAGAAAACAATATGAAAGAAAATGACACTAAAAATAACAACAATACTCAAAACAAAAATAATACTAATAGCAATATTAATCTTCAAAATAAAAATAATGAAGCACAAAAAAATATCCAATCTGATCAAAACAATTTAAATAATCAAAAACAAAAAACAATATTAAATCCAGAAAAAAAAGAATTATTATCAAAACAAAACAATTTAAATAAAAAAACAAATGAATCAAAAATACAAAATAGCAATTCTAATACTCTACAAAAAAATGATATAAAAAATCAAAATAAATTCATCAGTAATAATACAAATAAAACAAATCAAAATATTCAAAATAAAAATAATCAAACAAATACAAACATAAATAAAAATAAGTTAAATACTCAAAATATAACAGAGCAAAAAACAAATAATATATTAAAAAATATAAATGTTGAAGTAAATAAAAATAATCAAACAAAATCAATTTCAATAAACCAATTTAAAAATATCTTACAAAATATTTCAAAAAAAGATTTAATATCATTATTGAAAAATACAATAATAACAAATTCAGAAAAAAACATTTCGACAAACGAAAACAATTTTGAAAACATAAAAAATAAAACATTAAAAAAATTATTACTTCCATTATCAAAAGAAAATTTAAATATAAAAATCCCTAAACAAACTCTAAAAGAAAATTTATCTACAAATACAAATATAAATAAAAACCAACAAATATTGCTATCAAATCCTCAAAAAACTTTAAAACCAAATCAAATAAAAAACCAAAATACAAATAACTTTAAAAATATAAATCAAAATACCGAAACTAATCAAAAACAATTAATAAAAAATCAAAATGCAAATCAAACTATAAAAAACACTATAAAATTTATTTTAACAAATAAAGAACAAAACATTCCATTAAAAAATGATCAACAAAATATATTAAAAAATAATTTAAAATTAATATTTCATAAATCTGATGAAATTCAACAAAATTCAGAAAAAGTCATAAAACAAAACTCCAATGAATTATTAAATAATAAATCAGAAAGCACTTTAATATCAAAAAATTTAGAAAAAGCAATATCAGCATATAAAAACTTAGAAAATATAAAAACTAATAATGAAAACAATTATTTTTTATTTAACATAATGAATTATCCTGTATACTTTTCATATAATAAAGTAAAGAATGACACAAATTATAGTCAAAACAAAGATTATGGTAAATTAAGATTAATATTACCCACACAAACTTTCGGAGTAGTAGATATAAACCTATTCATTGTAGAAAAAAACGTAAACTTAAAAATAGGACTCGATCAAAATATAGATTTATTCAACTCAGATATAGATAACTTAAAAAACAATATAGAAAAAATAAATTATAAAATTGAAACTCTAAATATATCAAAAAATGAAAACAAAATACAACTCAAGACTAACTCTTGGTATTTATAGCTCACCAAGAGTTATTTTCTCTATATGAAAATAACTCTTTCGTTCAAGTATTATATAATATAGTTATTAAATAAGTTCGAGGTTTAATCTTTTAAACATAAATATTTATTTATAAATACCTAAAACTATTAAAATTGATATTTAACAATATATCTTAAAAGTGATAAAATATAAAAGACTAAATGAGAGGTGATTCATATGTTTTTAGAAAATCCAGGGATATACTATGAAATTGATGGAAACAAAGATGGAACTCCTTTAATATTTTTAAATGGAATAATGATGAGTACTGCAAGTTGGAATGAATTAATTCCAAAATTTGATAAAGATTTAAAAATAATTAGATATGATATGAGAGATCAAGGTAAATCATCAAAATTAAACAATACTTATGATATCGATATTCATGTAGAAGACTTAAAGATATTACTCGACCATCTGCAAATACAAAAAGTAAATATACTTGGTGTTTCTTATGGTTCACAAGTAGCTCAATTATTTGCATTAAAATATCCTAATAGAATAGAAAAAATGATCCTTCCAAATTCAACAGATCATGTAGATAATTATTTATCTTCTATTGGAAATGCTTGGAAAGTTGCAGCTTCTTTAAATGATGGAGAAAAATTTTTTGATATATCTTTACCTTATATATATTCACCCAAATTCTATAATGAAAATATGGAATGGTTAATGAACAGAAGAAAAATGTTTAAAGATTCTTTAACTAAAAGTTGGTTTGAATCTTTTACTCGCCTTGCTTCTTCTAATGAAACTTTTAATATTAAAAATAAAATTCATTTAATAGATCATAAAATATTATTAATAGCAGGAGAAAAAGATATAATAACTCCACCAGAAAATATAAAAGATATGCATTCTAAAATGAAAAATTCTGAATATATAGAACTAAAAGATACTGGTCATGCTTTATTTTTTGAAACAATGTCAGAGTTCTGCGACTTAATAAATAAATTTATGAAATAATTACAATTTAATATAAGGGGGATTCTATGATAAAAAATATCAATGGAATTGATTTATATTATGAATTAAAAGGAAATCTTGAAAGTAAAGAAACAATAGTTTTTTTTAATGGAGTAATGGCTTCAACAAATAGTTGGAACTATCAAATACCTATTTTTGAAAAAATGAATTACAAAATTTTATTACATGATTTTAAAGGTCAATTAAAATCTGAAAAACCTAAAGGACCTTATTCATTCAAAGAACATGCTTATGAATCAAAACTATTAATGGACGAATTAGACATAAAAAAAGTTCACATAATAGGAACTTCTTATGGTGGAGAAGTAGCTTTAAGATTTACAATAGACTATCCCCAATATGTCAAAAGTATATCTATAATAGATTCAGTAAGTGAATTAGATGAAACTTTAAAATATTTTTTAGAAGGTTGGAAAAAATTAGCAGCTAATAAAAATGGAAAAGATTTCTTTTATGGTATGATGCCTTCTATTTATAGCAATACTTTTATAAAAAATAATTTAAAAATGCTTGATAAAAGAGCAGAAGCATTAGAAAAAATATCAAAAGATTATTTCGAAGGTCAGATAGAACTATATAATACATTTTTAAATGATGTTGAAATGACAAAAGAATTATCAAAAATAAAATGTCCATCACTTATAATATGTGGAGAAGAAGATATATTAAAACCTAAAAAATTCTCTAAAATAATTTCTGATAATATATCAAATTCAGAATATATTACAATTCCTGATTGTGGACATGTAGCAATATTTGAAAAATATAAAGAATTAAATTCAATTCTTCTTGGATTCATAATTAAAAATACTTGAAAAAAAATACCTCCAAATTATTTTGGAGGTATTTTTATCATTATTTTGATTCATTATTTTTTTGTAGTATAATATTCTTATACATAGGAATACTAAATAAACTTATTAATAAATTCATTAAAACTATTAAAAACAAAATCAGCTTCCAATAAATTATCAGAATTATCAAAATTCATAAAACAAGTTTTTATATTACTATTCTTACCAGCTTTTATATCAAGTTCTCTATCTCCTATACACAAAGTCTTAGACAAAATTAAATCATATTTATCTATAACATATAGAAAGCTCTCTGGATTAGGTTTATTTTCAAAACCATTTTCTTCAGTGATTATTTCTTTAAATAAATCAAATACCCCATAATACCTCAATATTTCATGCGTAGATCTTTTGTCTCTATGAGTTATTATGAAATTATTTAAATTATTATCCTTTATTTTTTTACAACAGATAATAGCGTTCTCAAAAGGCACATTATATTTCGGATGAACTTTATTTGCATTTTCCCAAAATTTATCAACAAAAATTCTATTTAAATCGTACTTTTTTATAAGATTCTCTAAAGCAAAAGTTATAGTCTTTCTTGTATCATCATAAATTTCATCTCTTGAATATTCAAAAACTCCAAAGTCCTTCAAAGTGATTTCAAAAGCATCAAGAGTTGCTGGATATGTATTAAAAAGAGTTCCATCAAAATCCCATATAAAATTTTCAAACTTCATTTTGACACCATCCTTTTATTATATATATTCATTATATCATCTAAAATATTCTATTTTTTGGTTTAATTTTTTTAAAAAGAAAAAGGGGGGAAATTATGGCTATAGAATTCACAGAAGCTATGATCATAGCTAATCAAATGAAAAAAAACTTATTAAGAAAAAAAATTATAGATGTAATAATACCAGATATCAAAACAAAAACTATACAATGGGGCTTTTTAAATTTACATAAAATAGATATAAAAAATCAAAAAATAAACAATATCATTCATAATGGTGATTATATATTCCTCGAATTAGATAACTTTGCATTAAAATTCGGAGAAATGATTGGAAAAATACTCTTTCATAAAGAAAATGAACAATACCCTAAAAATTCAAAAGCCATAATAATATTAGAAGATAATACAAAAATATCATATAATCCAACGTTATATGGTCTTGCATATGCTTTTGATAAAAAAAACCTAAAAAAAGAAATCAAATCTACAGGTATATCTCCTTTAGATGAAAAATTTACAGTAGATTATATTATAAATTGCTTTAAAGAAGATAAAAGAAAAATAGTAAAACAAATGAACTTATATGGTGTTAAATATAAAATAGCTGGAATTGGTAATGGTTATTGGACAGAAATACTTTATCATAGTGGGATAAATCCAAAAAGGAAAAAAGAAAATTTAAATAATAATGACTATGAATCAATGTATTATTTTACAAAAGAAATAATACAAAAATCAATAAAATTAAATGGTAGTATCGATGAAACCGATCTATTTGGAAATAAAGGCGAATATATTCATTATCCTGGAAAAAGAGCAAAAAATAAACCTTGTATAAAATGTGGCAATTTAATACAAGCCAAAAGCATATTAGGTTCAACTTCATATTTTTGTACAAAATGTCAAAAAATTTAAAAAAATGAACATTCCAAATACTTTGTCAATAATGAGAATTTTATTTGTTATATTAATGTTTTTATTCAAAAAAAATATTTTTTTATTCCTGATATTCTATATAATTGCATGCATTACCGATATATTAGATGGTTATATAGCAAGAAAATTTAATAAAATTACAAAATTAGGTCAAAAATTAGATTCATTTGGTGATTTAATACTGTACATATCTACATTATATTTTATATATTATTTTAACCCATATTTAATACTTGATTTTTTATTATATATATTAATAATTGTTTTTATAAGATTATTAAATATAATAATAGCGTATATAAAATATAAAAAATTTTTAATATATCATACTTATCTAAATAAATCAATAGGAATACTTTATGGAGTATTTTTTCCATTAATAATACTATTCAAAACAAATAATATTATTATATTAACTTTAATATCTTTATCTTTAATTGCTACTATTGAAGAAAGTATAATATTAACAATAAAAAATATCTCTGATGCTGATTATAAAGGTTTATTCTTTGATAATAAATAAAAAAGTATTGTAACTAAAATAATTACAATACTTTTTTATTATTAAATGAAACACTTAAAATTAAATCTTTTTAATAAAAACAACTTCTCCTTCTTCAACTTTTCCTGTATTTATAAAGCCAAGACTTTCATAAAGTTTTATAGCCTTTTCATTCTCTGGTTCAGTACTCAAATATATCTTATCTAAGTCATCATATTCATCAATAATTCTCTTTAAAACTTCTTCCATACCCTTTCTTCCATAACCTTTTCCTTGAAATTTTTCATCTATATTAAATCTCCAAATCCAAACCTCATTATCATCTGGATCTCTAAGATACATAACAAAACCCACATATTCATCATCATTAAAAAGGCAAAAAGGTTTTGCTACAGGATATAAATATGCTTGTGCTAATGAATACATATTTGGTGCACAATATTCAGCAAATTTTGAATTAATACATTTATAAAAATTATCTTCACTAATATTCTCCAATCTAATCACTTTAAATCCTCACTTTCTTATTATAAATTTTTTAAATACCTTTCATCTTCTCATGAGTTTAAAAATTCTCCCTCCTCTAAAGTCATATAATTATTAATATTTCATTTGCATTATTGATATTAATTCTACTTAATTATAACACACAAAAAAATAAAATGTTAACATATAAAAAATAATTTAATTAAAAATTTTATGAGTAGACTATGAAGACGAGACTTTTGAAGACGCTTTATTTTCTACTTGTTCTTTTAATTCCTCAGTTAATACATTTAATTCTTCAGAATTAGCCGATATATTTTGAACTCCTTCAGTTTGGAGATTCATAGCTTGTACTGATTTTTTTATTTGTTCTGATATATTATCATATTAGCCGTTTTTAATGTTGCTTCATTTGCATTTGTTGCTCCATTTCTTAATTCTGTCAATATTGAAGTAAAATTTTTAAATAAAATTCAATATTATAATTATTTTTAAAACGATCGAATTTTCATATATATTTTTTGATAAAAATTATGTTATAATCATTTTATATTCAAGACAGGAGGATAAATTATGTATGAAGAAATTTCTAATTTTTGGGATAATATTTTTGAAAATAAAAAAGAAATACAATTAAAAAAACCTTTGCCCTATAAAGAAATAGAAAAATCATTAGAATGGTTATCAAAAGACTCAAAAAATGTTATAGAATTCGGATGTGGCAACGGTATTTTAATATTAAGATGTTTTTATTTGGGTATAAATTCAGGTCTGGGAATAGATATAAGTAAAAAAGCAATTGAAGCCAGTATAAAATCTGCTAAATTAAATAATGCTAAAAATTTTATTTTTAATAATGGCGGTATAGAAACATTATATAATTCAAAAGATAATTCTTTTGATAGTGCTATATTATCAAATATTTTAGATAATATATCTCCAAAAGATGCTAAATTATTATTAAAAGAATTAAATAGAATACTTAAAAAAGATGCAAAAATATTCATTAAATTAAATGATTTTATATCTGATAAAAATATCTTAAACAACAAAGAAACTTTTGAAAAAGAATTAGAAAAGAATTTTTATAAAGAAACAAGCGGATTATATCTTTATAATATATCCGACAATTTATTTGATGAATTGATTTCACCTTACTTTGAAATAGAAGATAGATTTGATATCGAGTTCAAAGAATATAATCAAAAAAATAGAATTTGGTTATTAAAAAATAAAAAATTATTTGTGAGAGTATAAGAATTTTCATTCACTAAATATATTTCTCTAATTTCTGTTATTGGAATATAATTATGACCTTTTTCATTTTTAAAATCTAAAGAATTATCTTTTTTCGATAATGTTCCCATGCTCATTAAATATTTTGTTTTCATAAAAACATCTCCTATAAAAAACAATATTCATAAAAAGCACAATTTTTACAACCTTTGATTAATTTAACTTCTGGTATATCCCCTTTAATTAATTCATTCATATTTTTCATAATATTCAATAATTCATTTTCATTTTCTAAATTTATTCTATTTGCATGTAACCATTGTCTCTTACAATCTAAAAACAAGTGATTTTTATCAAATCACTTGTTTTTTATATATCATTTATTTCTTTTTGTGACATATATTCTTCTCTAAGTTGATATAATGTTTTTCCTGTTTCTTTATGAACTGCAAAAATATAAGTATTAATAGTAGACCAATCAAATATTTTTTTTAACCAAGCTTGCATGGATTTTTCTTCTTTATCTACCATTACATTACCATTAGAAAGAAGAGTTGCTTCATTTCCCCTACCTTTAGCTATTATTACATCTCCTTCTTTAACAATCCCCCATTCAAGCATAGAATCAATCTTAGGTAATGCTCTACGTGTAATTTTTTTGTCATTTTCCACTGATAAAGATTTTATTTTATTTCCCATTAAATTTACATAGTAATCATTATAATTTATAATAGGTAATAATTTTTCAACATTCAAATAAATACTTTCATTTATTTTATAGGGTATTAATTTATAACAGCTTATATCAACATTATTACTATTAAGCCAAGCAACGGCAGAAAGAGTTTGTTCGTCAAAATCCGATGCAACAAGAATTATTCTTTGTTTTTCATTAAAATTTTTCTCTGCATCATTTTCTTTAAGAAATTCATTTAATTTTCTAACCCCTAATTCATAAGACGTTAATTCTCCAATTTCAAATTCATTTTTATATTTTTCAATATATGAAGAATAAACTTTTTTAACTAAATCGTCTGAATTATTAATAGTTGCATAACTAGCAGCGTATCTTATTGCTTGAAATTCAAAAGCTTCTTTACGATTTTCAATATCTTTACGATCTCTCTTTATTTCAATAAGAACTATATTTCCGTTGTTATCGACTGCCGTCAAATCGCTTCTTCCATTTTTTTCATTTCTAACCTGTCTTCCTACAATAAGCATGGATTCTTCTTCTTCACAAATCATATCTATACTATTTCTTAAAATTTCTTCTATATCGTTTTCAGTCATATTCAGATCTGAAAAAGTTACTGGTTCAATTCTATCTGCTTGTTTTCTATTAATATTATACAAAAAATATTCCTCCCAAAAGATTATTTTTTAATATTTTCAATAATATATTCATAAATTTCAATTGTTATAAAATTCATACAATTCTTTCCAATATCTTGATTTTTTATAACTATTACCTGACTTACTATATTTATAACACAAATAACTAGAAAAATTTTCTTCATGTATTGAAATTAATATTTGAGTATCATTAAATTAGTTTTTTATTTTTTTACTTTTAATAGTTAATAATACATTTTGCTTTTGTCTATTTAATTTTATTATATTATAAACATAAATAATATAAACTCATATTCATATTTATTTTAAAATAATTAATTAATTTCTTTTATAATCATATTTTAACATTAAAAAATTAGGTATATAATTATTATATACAATTTTAAAAAGAAGGTTTTATTATGAATAACATGGAATATGCTAATTAGTTTTTGACTGAAAAAGATTGGCTTAGTGGAAAAATAATAATTTATAATTTTATTAATGTCAGGTGAATACTTATTAATTCCTTAATGAGGGTAACGACTATAAAGTAATTAGTCTACTATCCTTTAATCATGGATTATTCTTTTAAAATTGGAGGTGAAAATAAAGATGAAAATCGATGATGCAATAAAAGTGTTTTTTGAATCTGAATATTATAATTTGGAAAAAACGTTTAAATCAATTGAGAAAAAAAGAACAGAATTTATAGAGAAATTTCCATTTAATCAAAAAGAAGATTTAGTTCCTGTATGCCCTAATTGTCATATGATAATTCATTCTAAATCAGGACAACCTTATACTATTGAACAAGTAAAAGCCTTCTTAAAAAATAAATAGGTGGTGATTTTATGAGTTTAAGGAAAGGAAAAACAAAATCTATACTAGAAAGTTCAATCGATAGTGTCTTATTAGCAGTTGAAGTATATAATAAGCCTAGAACCACTTTTCGAGTAGAAAACTATATATTATTAATGATTATTGCTTGGACTCGTCTTTTTCATGCACATTTCAATAATACTATAGGTGAGAAATACTTTTATAAAAATAAAAGTGGAAACTATATAAGAGTTGATAATGAAAAGAAAGCTTGGGAATTAACAGAGTGCTTAAAACACTATAATGGTTTGTCACAAGCAGAGTCTGATAACCTGAAGTTCTTTATTAAGTTAAGAAATAAAATAGAACATAGACACATCGAGAAAGAGACTCTTGATACTCTTATTTTCGGAGAATGTCAGGCACTACTCTATAATTATGAAAATACTTTGGTAAAGCTTTTCGGTGATGATTATAGCATTAATGAGAATCTAGCATTTTCCTTACAATTCTCAAGAGTTATGACTAAAGAACAAAGACAAGCACAGAAAAATCTATTATCTAAAGAAGTAAAAAGCCTAGTTGAATACATCGATAAATATAGATCAGAATTATCAGATGAAGTATTTAATAGCCAAGAATACTCAGTGAAGCTGATTGCTATTCCTAAAGTTGCTAGTGCTAGTAGAAATGACTTATCGGTAGAGTTTCTAAAATGGGATTCATTAACTCCAGAAGAGCAAGAAAACGTTCAGAAGCTTACAGCTATTGTAAAAGATAAAGTTGTTAAAGTTGAAGGAGTAAATTCTGGAAGATACAGACCAAGCATTGTAGCAGAAATGGTAGTGGAAAGTGGGATTACTGATTTTAAATCAAATCCACATCATACATATTGCTGGAAGTTATTTAATGTAAGACCCAGTACTGATACAGAAGACCTCTTTGATACCAATACTAATTATTGTTATTATGATGAAGCACATAAAGATTATTTGTATACTGATAAATGGGTGGATTTTTTAGTAAATGTATTTGGGAAAGGTAGGCTAAATTTAGATGAATTAAGTAGTAAGGTTTATAATGGAGAAATCTTAAATATTAAGGACTTTGAATAACAAAAGACCACAAAAATATTGATTTCTAATTATTTAGAAAGACTCTTTGCTAATTTTGTAAATGGTAAAAGAAAAAGGTTCTTTCCAAAGTTATACAACTAATTTTAGAAAGAACCTTTTTCTTCTTGATTTTACATCTCTTGCTATTAAGTTTACACCTTTTGGAGGTACGGCTTGTCTTGATAAAACAGTCTCAATACAGTCAGCTAATGCTATTTTAATCTCTGTGAACTGCCGATATATTGATACATAATATATCTTGTATCTAATACTATACCTTGAATTCACTCAAAATTCTGCTTATTACTTCTCCAATCTCCAGCGATTTTTATCAAATCACTTCTTTTTTATATATCCTTTATTTCAAAATAATTTATATTTTCAATTATTTCATTCTGAAGTTAACAAACAAATTCAAAACATTTTTATTAATTTTACATTTTTGATTGTTTTCTTAATGCTTTAACTGCCTTTGGTACGTTCGTTTCAATATTATCTTTTGCCCATTCATCCCAAAAATCTATTGTACCAGATGTTGGCTTAAGAGCTGGTTTTTGTATCTTAATTCTACTCGGTAATAACGAAGAATCTCCAACTACTAAAGCTTCTCCAATATCAAGAATTGGTAGTAATTCCGCAAAGTTTCCTAGGCTATCAGGTAATAAACGTTTGACTACATTTTGATCTTCAATATTTGTTAGTCTAAGGGCAACAAAATTATTACATTGGCTCAGTACAGTTCTATTTACTTCTGAAGGTCGTTGGCTAATAACAACGAGACCTACACCATATTTTCGACCCTCTTTTGCAATTCTCTCAAATGTCTGATTTGCTGTTGCATCAATATTACTTGTTGAATCTGATGGAATATACAAATGGGCTTCATCACAAAACAGCGCAATCGGATGACGTTTTTCTTTCTCAGTCCATTGCTGAATACTAAAAATAATTCGAGTTACAAGTCCTATGATTAATGGGAGGATATCTGAGGGTACCTCTGAAAAATCAACAATTTTTACCCCTTTTTTTACACTTGATTTACAACCAATTAACTTTTCGATTAGGTCATCAAGATAATTCATCTCCAATAAACTTTCGTTCTGATTAAACAGGAAATTTAATCTTCTATCAGAAACTTTTGAGCTTAATCTCTGAATAAATCTTGTTAACTTACCAAAATAAGGTCCTTGTTTATATTTATTATTTGCACCTGGAACCATTTCCTTATCTATACTGATCAAGTCATTTATAGCTTTTGTTAAATTGTAAGGTATCGGGCTATCAAGTGTAAAACTAGAGTATTCCTCAATTAAGCCTTTGCTACTAAGTAACTCTTCCTTATACTTTAGTACAGTATTAGAGAACATCATCGCTTGATTAGGTGCATTATTATCTGAGCGATCGAGTAGCATTGAAAGCATTTCTTCATATGTTAATAACCAGTAAGGCAGATAAATGGTTTTATCATCAGGTTGATCATTTGGTCCAGCAACTTTATAATGATGAAATCCTTCCGTATTCATAGAACCATATTCACCATGGATGTCAAAAACTAATGCATTTGCTGCTTTCAATTCCGATACTTGCTCTAGTAATCGTGCCACTGACCATGATTTACCGGATCCAGTACTTCCAACTACAACTGCATGTCTTTGAAAAAACTTATTTCCATCTAGCCATGCTTCGGCTTCTTCATCAAGTATGTATTTACCTAAAGATAATGGCGTAGCGGAAGACGCAGCTTGATTCGATATCGCTTGCATAAATCTTGTTAGTTTTTCCCCATTTAATACAAAGCATTCAGCGTTAATCTCTGGTACACTTTCCAAAGTACGCTTAAATACATTATCTTTTGTTCCAACCTTATCAACATGTGTTCCAATCAATGTTGCTTTGATAATATTTTCAACAACAACCTGTTGTTCTTCATCTGATATTTGCTCAATCATTGATTTCCTGAGTATCTTTGAAACAATAGCGATCAAGTGTTGACTTGTTTTTGAACTTCTTATTACAAGAAGATGATTAACCTGAAGCTGTTTTAATTTACTATCATCTTCCACAGAAATAACAACAGTTGATGTATCAACACTATTTACAGTACCTATTGCGTATTCACTTTCATAGTCAAATATTCCCATCATCTACCTCCTCAAATTATAACCATAATTCTATAAATTTATCTAACTGCCAATAATCACCATCAACAACTTCGACTACACCATCAACTGTAATTTTAGTCTTCCCACTAGAATCTTCTTCAAAGACAATGTACTT
Organism: Oceanotoga sp.; assembly: GCF_030445905.1. Lineage (NCBI taxonomy): Bacteria > Thermotogati > Thermotogota > Thermotogae > Petrotogales > Petrotogaceae > Oceanotoga > Oceanotoga sp. The sequence continues at coordinate 68,893 of NZ_JASUSU010000004.1, forward strand.
TTTTGCATTTTCTAGAATTTCTTTAGCTTTATCAGACAATTTCTTAGTTACAATCACAGCCGGTTTACTACGTTGCTGAATATGATCAATCAGTTTAGGCTGTAAATGTTCGTCATTGAAACCATAACCAATACATAAAAATGATAATGCACTTGAAATAAATTCATCTGCTGTAGCTATTAAAGATCTATATGGCTCATTATGCGTTTCTTGGTATTTCTGAATACCTGGAGTAACTATCGCAGGTGTAAATCCATCATATATTTTAAATGAGTTCGGCATAGAAACTAATTGAAGACTTCTTTCATTTTTAAACCAATCTAAGGAACCATGAACTTTACATAGAAGCACAGTGTTCTCTTTCAATTCATTGCTTTTTTGCAAACCAGTAAATTGTTTTGTACATTCACCCTGAAAACCAGTTTCAATATTTGCCGAAATTTTGTCAACAGAGTATTCAACTAATCTATCATAGTTCGCTGTTATAACTTTTACTTTCCTTGGGTGGCTTTGAAGCAACTTATAGAATATTTTGCTTAACACAGTGCCCTCAGTCTGGTTCATTATATTACTAAAAACCTCTTTGTCCTTTGAATTTATGAGCTCCCAAGTAACTCTAATAATATCTGAATACATATTAGGTGTTAATGGTGCTTTATGCATCGCTAATTCAAGATTTTGCGTACTATCTAAAAATTCAATAAAACTGATCCACGCTTCCTCACTTGAGTATTTTGAATTAAGTTTAGTCTTTATTTCTTCGCCTAACGCCCACATCGATGGCAGTCCAAAAGGCACTGAAAATCCTGAACCAATGATAATTGTAGGAATATTCTCTAAGTACTTTTGACACTTTTTAATTATTTCTTCAAATTTCTCATCCATTTCATTCCTCCTTTTATAATTTTAAAACAACTAAAAATCAACCTATAATTGTTAAATTCACTAATAAAAATATTATTAAGTATTAAAAAATAATAATAAGTTAATATATATTATAAAAATATAAAATTCATTATCTCAATTTAAAATTATCGTACTCATTTTCATTTTTAATTTAATTCCAAAATAATAAAAAAATATTTCTCCATTCTCCCATTCCCCCTTTGATAGGCTAATCCGTTAATTAATCACTTCAACTTGATTAATTAATAAAAAAACAGTCCTTTTTCAAGGACTGTCAATCAATTTTTATTCATTTTTATATTTTTTTTATTCATTTAATACATCTCCAAAAAAAGTTATATTAATATTATAACTCTTTTGAATTATAAATTTATAACTCAAATTTTATCAATTATATTTCTATACATACATTTATTAGTTAATGTTTAAATTTTTCTTTATTTTATTTATTTTTTATCAACGTTTTAACCAATCGAAATCCTACATCACTCACAGTAGCATTGGGAAGGTTATTATATCTGTTAACAATACGAACGTTATGAGAATTTACAAACCAACTTCCACCACGTACAACACGATACTTTCCTAAACTATGATGCAATGGATCTATCTGATTTGATTTGTTGTAATCTGTATACCAATCATAACACCATTCCCAAACGTTTCCACTCATATCATATAATCCTAACTCATTGGGTAACTTTTTCCCTATTTCATGAGTTTTAAATTTTGAGTTTTTACTGTACCAAGTAACTTCTTTTGCTAAATTACTTCCTGAATATTTGTATGAGTTACTTTTTTGCCCTCCTCTTGCGGCATACTCCCATTCTGCTTCACTTGGTAATCTGTATCCTTCTACTTTTGATAGTTCAGTTGTTATTTTACTATTTTTATCCAATAAATTTCCTTTTGAATCATAGGCTATTGATATTCCATTTTTTTTGCTTTTCCAATTACAATATTTTATTGCATCCCACCAACTAACATATATTACAGACTTTTTTCCTCTTTTCCAGCCCAAGTCTTTCGGTTTATTTTTATTAGTATCTTCACAATATTCATAGTATTCTTCAAATGTTGTTTCATGTTTTGCTATATAATAATCATATGTCAAAGTTACTTTTTGGGCCGATTTTTCATAATAGTCTTTATTATCATTTACCATAATGAATGAACCTTTTTCTAATAAAATATTATTATCTTCATTAACTTTATTTTTATTTATCAATAAGCTTCTTTAAGGATATTTAATATTTCTTCTTTTGTTAATTCTTTATATCCCCCATTTAGTACTATTGTAGATTCAGCTATTAATGGTAACATTTCTTGTGTAGCTCCTAAATCTTTTAAAGAAGTTATGATTCCACATTCTTTAGTAAATCTTTCTAATTCATCTATACCTGCTAAAGCTATTTCTTCTTTTGTTTTATCTTTTTCTTCAATTTCCCACACTACTTTTGCAAAACGAACAAATTTATCTAAACCATATTTATAAATATATCTATAATAAGGTAATGAAATAGCAGCAAGTCCCATTCCATGAGCACAATCTGTATAAGCACCAAGTTGATGTTCTATCATATGAACTTCCCAGTCTTGAGCTTTACTTAACCCTACAATTGGATTCATAGCAAGCGAAGCACTCCACATAAGATTACTTCTAGCTTCATAATCTTCTTGATTTTCAACAGCTTTTTTTGCATTAACTATTACTGAACGTAATATACCCTCAATTATATAATTTGATACACTGTCATCATTTCCTGCAAAGTATGCTTCCATTAGATGTGACATCATATCAAAAATTCCGCTTACCATTTGATATTTTGATACAGAATAAGTATATTCAGGATTTAATATAGAAAATTTAGGGTTTACATTAAATGGATATACTCTTCCTATTTTTAATTTCATTTGTTCATTAGTAATTACTGAACCACCATTCATTTCAGATCCTGTTCCAACCATGGTAAGTACAGATCCAACTGGTACTATTTTATTATTAACAGGTTCAAATTGTAACCAGTATTTTGTCCAAGCATCTCCTTCACAATAAGCTGATACAGATATAGCCTTAGCACAATCTATAACAGAACCGCCTCCTACTGCGAGTATTAAGTCTACTTTGTTTTCAACTACTAATTTAGATCCTTCTTGTACTTTTTCATATGTTGGATTTGGCATAATTCCAGAAAGTTCATAAACATTTTTATTAAGTTTTTTACAAATAGTAATAATTTGATCATATAATCCTATTTTTTTTATTGAATTTCTACCGTAAGCTAAAAGTATATTATCTCCATATTTTGATAACTCTATTTCTAAATTATTCATTGCATTTTTTCCAAAATGTATAGTTGTTGGATTTTCATATGTAAAATCAAAATTCATAAAATTACCTCCTATTTTTTATAATTCAGTTTTTCGTACTCTTCATCTGTTACTGGTTCACACCATTCATTACTTGAATTTTCTGCTGGTAAAGCTAATGATAAGTGAGCAAATCCTTCATCAATTACTGCACCATGCCAATGTTTTACTTCTGGCGGAATATAAACTATTTCACCGCTTTTTAAAAGTCTAGCTTCTTTTCCTTGTTCCTGATACCAACCTTTTCCACCAGTACATATTAATATTTGACCAGCACCATGATGAATATGCCAATTATTACGACAACCAGGTTCGAATGTAATATTAAAAATATATACTTCTTTATCATTTAAAAAACTTAAATAACTTTTACCTATAAAATATTCAGCAAATTTTTTATTTTCTTCTCCTAAAGGAAAATCTGATATCATTTCTAATTCTTTTCTATTCATTTATTTTTCTCTCCTTTTATATTATTTATAAACTTCTTTGGCTAAAGAAAACCCAGCCCAAGCATTTGGCCACCCTACATAAAAAGCTAAATGAGTTAATATTTCAACCATTTCTTCTTTGCTTACTCCATTATTTTTAGCATTCATAATATGATATTTTAATGAATTGTCAAATATTCCTTTTGTTATTAATGCGGTAACAGTAATAATACTACGTTCTTTTAAAGATAATTCTTCCTCGCGTGACCAAATTTCTCCAAATAAAACATCATCGTTTAATTGTGCAAATTTTGGTGCAAATTCTCCTAAAGCATCTCTGCCAGCTGTTTGTTTTTTCATTTCAATTCTCCTTCCTTGAATAATTAAAGTAATTGACTTTTACAATAATTAATGATAGACTAAATAATACAAGTTCTTTTAAAGTATACAACTTAAAGTCAACTTTAAGTCAAGCAGTTTTTTGTATTTTTTTTATTTGGAGGCAAAATATGATTTATACAGTAGGCGAAATTGCAAAACAAATGGGAGTTTCAGCTTCTACGTTAAGATATTATGACAAAGAAGGTTTATTACCTTTTGTAGAACGTTCAAAAGGTGGTATTAGAATGTTTAAAGATGAAGATTTACCTTGGTTAAATATTATAGAGTGTTTGAAAAAAACTGGTATGTCTATTAAAGATATTAAGGTTTTTATAGATTATTCTATGGAAGGTGATTCTAAAATTGATGAAAGATTAGATATTATAAGTTCACAGCGTAATATTGTAGAAAATAAAATAAAAGAATTTCAAGATATGCTAGATATGTTGAATTATAAGACTTGGTTTTATGAAACATCTAAAAAAGCAGGAACATGTGCTATACATAAGGATGATACAGATAATTTAGATAATATACCAAAAAAATTTCATAAATTCATTGTAAAAAAATAAAACTCTTTGATAAAAAATCAAAGAGTTTTATTTTTTTATTTAATTCAAATTCTATATATGGGCCATATTTTATTTCATTGTTTTGATGTATTATATATTCACAATGACATGAATCTGTTAGTGAATAATATTTTTGTTCATATTGAGGATAATAAGAATATTTTACTATTTCTTTTATTATATCCAATATAATGAAATCATCATAATTTATTATAGTTTTATAATCTATATCTAATTCACCTATTAACAGTATTTGTAATTTATTGGTTTTTTTTATATATTTCTTTTGAATAGTGTTTTAACCAATTATTGTCGTCTTCATTTTTATCCTAATACTTATAATATTCATTATTTTATACATTATTTGACTTTTTCTTGATGCTTTTTTTCTTCCATATAATAATATTTTTGATAATTTATTTTCATCTATGTATTCTTTGATTTTATCTTTTATATTTTTATTTTTTACACATAAAAACATTTTAGTATAATCAAAGTTATATTCATTTTTTATATCATTTAATATTATAAAAAAGTCTATATTTTATTTTTCTACTTTTTTTATAGAGATAGAATTCATTCAGATTCTGATATTACGGGTTTATGGAAAAGTTCTAAAATAGAGATGTTTGCAAAATCAGCGTATGAATGGAATCTTGGTTCAAGAAAGAAAACTTTCAATCTATGTGAACAAGCCATTTATTCTATGCTTATTGGGAATATAAAAGATACAGAATATATTATAAGTGCTATTAATAAACTGACTCCTTATGATAAATGGAAAAAATGCATTATAGATATTTTAATTGAGTGTCCAAATTTAAATACTCCTATTAGAGATTGGATTGAACAGTTTAAGGGTATTCTAAAGAAGCAACTAGAGATTTATCAACTTGTCCCTAAAAAGGATAAAGAAATTAATAATATTGTGAAAATAAAAAGTCGAGATAATAAATTTAAAGATTTTAAAAATAAACCTATAAAAATATTTTTTGAAAAGAAAAATTATACTACTTATACTCGTTCCTCAGTTCACGGTGTCAAAGGTGAAACTTATGAGGCACTATTGTTATATATACAAAGTCTAAAAAAACATTAACGCCTAGTTTTTTGAACAAAGGTTCCTTAGATTCAGAATTAATGAGAATAGCTTATGTAGGTATGACTAGACCACGCAGATTGTTAGCTGTTGCTTTACCTAAAGTGAAAAATTATATACTTAAAAAATCATCCAAATCATTCTCATCAAAAACAAACTTTGAATTAACTTTTTTATATAGATACGCTAATTTTCTAAAACCATCTTGATTTTTAAGATTGAAGTATTTAAATACAATTCTTGTTATTGTTAGAGAGAGTCATGAATAAAGGATTCCAGAAATCATCAATATGCTAAAACACTAATTATCACTACATTTACTGATTTTAGTTCCAAGGTTTAATTTATTAAATTTCTAAGATCTTTTTCCAATCTTGAATAAGAATAATATTTCTTACCCAATTTAAAATTATTGTTTGAAATTTCATTTATATTTTCTGAAAAAATAATTTTTAATATTTTTTCAGCGGCAGTTTCGTATTTTTCTTCGCTAACAGTATATAAGCTATCCTTTATATAAGCATTATTACCAAGACTTACTATATTAAAATTTATTTTTGATATATCTTTTTCATAAACAGGATATTCATATATTAATATAGGCTTCTTTGCAAAAACAGCTTCAAGAAATTGATTACCAAAACCTTCCAGCAAACTTGGATAGGTAATAAAATCAGATATAGCATAAAAATCCCATAAAGAAAATTTATTTTTTTCTCTTTTATCTGAACATATTTTAGAACAGAATTTGAGTTTAACTTTTTTTTGATTTGCATATTTTATTAATTTTTCAAAATATTCAGATTCTTCATTAAGTCCAGGTAAAATTAAATATATAGAACTTTTATCATTTATTATTTTTTTATTATATGTTTCTTTATTATTGTAATTATGAATTTTATCATTAAGTTTTGAAAGTACATCTATCGCCATTTCTATACCTTTCCTTTTTACAATTCTTGTAGCCTGTAAAAATACTATATCATGTTTTTCATCAATATTTAATTCACTATATATTTTTGAATTATATTTATCTTTTTTCCATTCTTTTGTTGAAAAATCAAATACATTTGGTATTATTTTAGATTCAATGTTTTTTTTACTTAAAAGATTATTTCTTGCAATTGAATTTATAACTACATGTTTTATTTCTTTAGGTGGAAAGTATTTTATTAGTATATTTTTTATTTTTTGACTATTTATATTATCATAATAATCTCTTTCCCAATAAAAATCATGATGATGACCTATAACTTTTATTTTATTTTCTTTAGAAAATTCATAAACAGCAAGTGCTGCAGGTATATTATGAGCAAGTGAAAAAAGATTATTAACAATTAATATATCAAAATTTTTAATAATATGAAGTTCTTCATATATTTTTTCTTTGAGTTCGTTTAATTTTTTCAAAATTTCTTCTTCTGATTTTTCATTTTTTTCAAATATCCATGATTTTAAAATCATATTTTCTTCATTTCTATAAGATAATGAAGGGATTTTTATTGCATTTTTTGTTCCAATTTCTCCTCCAATTAAAAAAACTTCATTTCCCATTTTTGTTAAAACATCTTTCCATTTTTCCATTTCGAGTGATACTCCATCTGTTTCTCCGACTCTATAATGAAGTAATCCTATTTTCATTTTATCACCTCTTTGTTGAAAATATTCTTTTTAATTATAAAATAAAAAATAAATTTTCTTAAATTGAATTTTTGGCTTTTTTAATTATAATAAAGCAATTATTTATATTTAACTTTTTATTTCTTTTAAAATCGTATTTATGTTAATTTATGAATATGTTAGTAAAAGAAAGATTTTAATGATTTTTTAGGTATATTTTTAATTAATTAGTCGAAACATAATTTAATTATGTTTTGATTATAGAAAATTATATTTTATAATTTTGAAGAAAATATTCAGTTTTTTATTAAAAAAAAATAATTTTTTCAACAAAAAAAAGAAAAGGGGGGATTTTTCTGATGAAAAAATTTTATTTATTAATCATGATTTTTGTTTTATCAATTTCTGTAATGGCTGAATTAACATTTTGGACAACAGAAACAGAATCAAATAGGCAAACAAGAATTAAGGCTTTAGCTACTATTTATGAAGCTCAAACTGGAATTAAAGTTAATGTAGTTCCTATTGAAGAAAATGATCTTATGACTCAAATTCCAGTTGCAAAGAATTCTGGTACACTTCCAGATATTTTAGAAGCTGGTATTGAACCTTTACTTCTTCTTGCTTCTGAAAATTTCATGGATAAAGATTTGAACACAAAAATAGTGGATAGTTTTGGAGATATATATCCAGGCGCAAAAAAACTTTTAAGTGATGCTGATGGTTCTTCTTTTGCAGTACCTTTTCATGCCTGGGTACAAGGTTTATGGTATAGGAAAGATTGGTTTGAACCAAGAGATTTAGGTAATCCATATAGTTGGCATAACATTTTAACTGCTGCAAAAGCTTTAAATGATCCTGCAAAGGGTGTTTATGGAATAATAATTCCTAAAAAAGCTAATGCTTTTACACAACAAGTATTTACTGAAATAGCGCTTGCAAATGGAGCTAGACCAATGGATGCTCAAGGTAATCTTCTTTTTAATTCTAAAGAGATGATTGAATCTTTTAGATTTTATAAAGAATTAGGTAAATATTCTAAACCTGGTTATACAGATGTTCTTGATGCATTAAAAGGGTATCTTTCTGGAGAAACTGCAATGACTTTTTATTCAACTTATATAATGGATGATATTGCTGTTGAAGAAGTTCAAAAATCAAGAATTGATAAATTTGATGCCGATCTTGTGGTACATACAGGTTTTGCTAATAAAATGATTAATATTAGACCTACTTCTTATGGACAAATGGTAGGAATAGGTATTTTGAATACATCAAAAGACAAATCGAATTCAGAAGATTTTATTAAATTTTTAATGTCACCAAAAAATTATGTTTACTGGTTACATATGGCTCCCGGTGGAATGAATCCTACGAGAAGTAGTATAGCTGGAAGCGATGAATTTTTAGATAATCCTATACTTCAAAGATATGGTAAAGAAAAGATGGCTGAAATAGTTGCAGCTCTTAATGAAGTTGAAAGATTTGAGTTTATAGATGGTAAAGTTCTTACTGATATGAGTAAACTCGATGCAAATTTTGTTATAGGAAAGGCTATAAATTATATGTTCGCAAATGATTGGAGTCCTCAACAGACAGCAGCATGGGCTCAAACTGAAGCAAAAAGAGTTTTAGGTAAATAAAATAAAAGGGGCTGTCCCCTTTTATTTTTTAATGATTGGGAGGTTAAAAATGGCAATTTTAGATAATTATTCCCCTCTAAAGAAAAAGGAAGCTATTTTTGGTTGGAAGCTCGTATCTCCAACTGTAATATTAATTTCTCTTTTAATACTTTATCCTGTATTTTATAATATATATCTTAGTTTTTTTGATGTTTCTCTTTCTTTAGGCGAAAATAATAAGTTCGTGGGATTTTCAAATTATATTAATATTCTTAAAGATATAACGTTTTGGAGATCTTTTGGAATTACATTATTATTTACTTTTATAACTGTTGTTGGAAGTATATTATTAGGACTTGGTGTGGCTCTTTTGATGAATAAAAAATTTTTTGGTCGCACATTGGTAAGATCTTTATTATTATTACCTTATGTAACTCCATTAATTGCGATAGTTTTTTCTTGGAAATATGTTCTTTTACCAATCGATGGTCCTTTAACAAAATTTCTTACTCTTTTTGGATTTAGTTCTGGAATGGATATAATAAATGATCCTAATAATTCATTTATTGTTGTATCTATATTTAATATTTGGAGAAATTTTCCTTTTATTTATCTTATGATACTTTCAAAACTTCAATCTATAAATGACGATTATTATGAAGCTGCTGAAATTGATGGTGCAAATTCATGGCAAAAATTTTTACATATAACACTTCCTGAATTATATTTTGTTATTGGTTCTGTGGCACTTTTAAGAGGTATATGGAATTTTTATAAATTTGATGAAGTTTATCTTATGTCAAAATTTGCCAATACATTACCTATATATATTTATGAAAAAGCCTTCACTGGAATTCCCCAACAAGGTGTAGCAGCCGCTATAGCTACATTATTATTTTTATTTATGATGAGTCTGATCGGCGTTTATGTCAAGAAGGTGTTAAAATGGTAAAAAGAAAATCCATCTTAAAAAGTATTTTATTTTATCTTGCTATATTTGCATTAGTTATATTTGTAGTTTATCCTTTTATATGGATGCTTTCTGTATCTTTCAGATATGATTCAGATGCATTTGATCCTGGAGTAATTCCTAAAAGACCAACAATTAATGCTTATATGGAACTTTTGGGACTTAAAGAATCTATAAGAGATGAATTATCTAATGAAGAAAAACAATTGCTTGATCTTGTAAAAGATTTACCAGAAGAACAACAAAAACCCATATTAGATAAAATATATTCTCAAAGGAAAAAAGAGTCTTTTCCATTTTTAAGATTTTTTCTTAATAGTCTGTTAATAGCAGGATTAAGTTCACTCATTAGTGTCATAATTTCTATCTTTGGGGCATATGCTTTTAGTAGGATAAAGTTCCCAGGTAGAGGCACTATTCAAAAATCAGTACTTCTTGTTTATCTGTTTGGTGGAACAATATTAGCTGTGCCTCTTTACCAAATATTTGTTAAAATAGGAATGACAGGAAATGGTTATAAAGGACTTGTTTCTCTTTTTGTAATATATCTTGTACAAACTTTACCTGTTTCACTTTATATGTTAGGAAATTATTTTAGAACAATACCTGAAACAATAGAAGAAGCCGCTATAATTGATGGAAGTTCAAGAATAGGAATAATAACAAAAATAATTATTCCTCTTTCATTGCCAGCTATAATAACAGTTTTTATATATGCTTTTATGATTGGTTGGAATGAATATTTATTTGCCTCTATATTTATAAGACCTTATCCACAGTTTTATACGCTTCCTATAGGTTTGAATGAAATATTTTATTCAGATCATGCAATATGGACTAAAATGATGGCCGCATCTGTAATGACTTCTATACCTGTTATAATATTATTTATGACTATGGAAAAATATCTTGTTGGTGGCTTAACTGCTGGCGGAGTCAAAGAATAGATAAAATTAAGAAGGTGACTTTATGGTTATAAACAAAATAAAAGGAATATATAAATCCTTAACAAAAACTGAAAAAAAAGCTGCTGATTATATAATTCAAAGACCTGATGATGCTATACATTATAGTATTACAGAACTTGGAAATTGGTCTGGAGTTAGTGAAACCACTATATACAGGCTTGTTAAAAAAATCGGCTATGAAGGTTATCAAGAATTTAAAATTGACCTTGTAAAAGAATTGAGTTCACCAAGTATGGAAGTAAACCAAGATAAAGATATTTTTGAGAGTTATCATTCAAAAGTTTCTTTAATAATAGATACAATAAATAGAAATCTCGATAAAAATCTCATAGAAGAAATTGCAAATAGGATAGATAATAGTAATAAAATAATTATATTTGCTGTAGGTCGTTCATATCCAGTAGCTCTTGATATATCACTTAAATTAAATTCTTTAGGTTATATAGCAAATGCCTTTTCAGATCCACACATGCAAGTAATAGTTGGAGCAAATTTAAGTTCAAAAGATACAGTTATAGCAGTTAGTCATTCAGGATTTATAAGAGATGTTTTTAAATCAACAGAAGTTGCAAAAAATGCTGGTGCATATACTATAGCAATTACTTCTGGTGTAAGATCTCCTTTATCTTCTGTTGCTGATAAAGTACTTTATACTGTTGCCGATGCACCAAATGAAAATGAATTTAAAGAAACTAGAATAGGTGAAATGTTTATTTTTGATCTTATATATAATGTACTTTTAAAAAAGAGAAATCTTAAACAGCATTTTGAAAATATAAATAAAGTTATAAAAACAAAAAAATTTGATAAATAGGAGTTGTTAACCTGTGCAATCAAATACTTTAAAAGAAATTAAAGATATTATTTTATCTATTTATGGAGATAACTCTGATTATGTATATAATTCAATAAAAAATAAAATAAATTCTATAAAAACTAAAAGAAATAATTTTTATAAAATTTCAAATAAAGATTCAGTATTAATAACTTACGCAGATAATATATATACAAAAAATGAAAGTTGTTTGAAAACACTTAACAAATTTTCAAAAGAATTTATTGGAAATTCTATTAATACAATACATATACTTCCATTTTTTCCCTATTCTTCTGATGATGGATTTTCAGTAATAGATTATAAAAAAATAAATGAAAAAAATGGTTCATGGGAAGATATTAAATATTTATCAGAAAATTATAGATTAATGTTTGATGCTGTAATAAATCACATATCTAAAGAAAATTATTGGTTTCAAGAATTTCTTAATGGAAATAAGATATATTCAAAATACTTTATAGAATGCGAAAATGATGAAGGACTTTCAAAAGTTGTAAGACCCAGAACACATAGTTTATTAACAGAATTTAAAACATCGGAAGGTATTAAAAAAATATGGACTACTTTTAGTGAAGATCAAGTAGATTTGAATTATAAAAATCCAGAAGTATTACTTGAAATAATAGATATATTGATTTTTTATGCTGAAAAAGGTGCAAAATTATTAAGATTAGATGCAATTGGTTTTTTATGGAAAGAAAAATATACAACGTGTATTCATCTTAATCAAACTCATTTGATAATAAAATTAATAAGAAAAATTTTTGAAATGACTTATAAAGATGTATTAATAATAACAGAAACAAATGTACCACATGAAGATAATATAAAATATTTTGGTAATGGTAATAATGAAGCTCATATGATATATAATTTTACATTACCACCACTCATTTTATATACATTTTTTAAACAAGATAGTAGAGTCTTTTTAAAATGGCTTAAGTCTATTAAATCTCCTTCAAAGTATGCAACTTATTTTAATTTTCTTGCTTCACATGATGGAATTGGATTAAGACCTTTAGAAGGAATTATAGATGATAATGATAAAAAAAATTTAATCGAAGATATCATAAGACATAATGGTTTCGTTTCTTATAAGAAGAATTCTGACGGTTCAAAATCTCCTTATGAATTAAATATAAACCTTTTCAGTGCTTTTAAAGATGATGATCTTGATTTAAGTATAAGAAAATTCATTTCAGCTTATGCAATAGCTTGTTTTATGCCTGGAGTACCTGGAATATACATACATTCTTTATTAGGATCTGAAAATTTTTTTGATGGTGTTAAAAAAACTGGTCAATATAGATCTATAAATAGAGAAAAACTTCATTATGAAAATTTAATAATCGATTTAAAAAACCCAAAAACTCTAAGATATAAAATATTTCATAAAATGAAAAAAATATTATCTATCAGATCTAATAATATAGACTTTGATCCTTTTGTATCTATGAAAGTATTAGATATTGATAATGAAACTATATCTTTTGAAAGAAATAATAGTATAAAATTTATTTTAAATATTTCTAATAAAGTCAAAAAGTATGATACTGATAAACATTTTGTTAATTTGATAGATGAAAAAAATATTGAAAATTTTGTTGATTTAAAACCTTTTGAATTTGTTGTTTTAAAAAAATAAATACTTTTTATTTAATTGTGTTATAATTATTTTAGATGATGAAATAATATATGTAATCTAATCATAAATAATGTGATTCTCTCAACAGAGGATCACTTTTTAATTAATATCAATATATTTGATCGGAGTATTATATGGAAAATAAATTGAATATAAACTTAGCAAATAATTATAAAAATAATAGTCAAAAGATAAGAATAATTACAGAAAACTGGGTAGAAAAAAATATTTTTTGTCCCAAATGTGGAAATAATTTAAAAAAATTTAAAAATAATAAACCAGTAGCTGATTTTTATTGTAAAAATTGTAAAGAAGAATTTGAATTAAAATCAAAAGGCGGTAAAAGTTTTGGCAAAAAAATAACTTCTGGTTCTTATAAAAAAATGATTGAAAGAATAAACAGTCTAAATAATCCAAATTTTATTTTTCTATTATATGATAAAAAAGACTATATAATCGAAGAAATTTTTATAATTCCAAAAAAATTTTTCGTATCAGACATTATAGAAAAAAGAAATAAATTAAAAAAAACTGCTAAAAGATCTGGATGGATAGGAAGTAATATATTAATTAAAAATATACCCTCTATATCAAAAGTATATTATATAAAAAATTATGAATTTCTAGAAAAAACGATAATAATGAATAATTGGCAAAACATCAATATAATAAAAAAAGATAATTATAACGCAAGAGGTTGGCTATATGATATATTAAATTGTATTAATAAAGTTGATAAAAAATTTAATTTACAAGATATATATAAATTTGAAAATGAATTAGCTAAAAAACACCCAAATAATAAAAACATAAAAGCAAAGATAAGACAACAATTACAAATATTAAGAGATAATAACATTTTAAAATTTTTGGGTGATGGAAATTATGAAATATATAATCAATACTAACTTAATAAACATTATAAACTAAATTGGAATAAATATTTTTTGGAGGTTTATATATGAGCTATTCACTAATAGAACCGCAAATAAAAGAAATTTTTAAATTTTGGAATATTAATGATTTAAATATAAATAATAAAATAATAAAAATTTTTGAGAATGTGAGAGATATACCATATGGAAATATAAATTCAAGGTCTCCCTATGATGTTTTTAAAAATAATATGGGTACTTGTTCTGGAAAGCATTTTCTAGCAAGAGATCTTTTTAATTATATAGGTATAAAAACTAAAGATATGATTTGTCTTCAAAGATGGAAAGATTTGACTTGGTTTGAAAATGATTCTTATAAAATAATTGAATTTGCTGAGCCCCTTAAAGATTTCTTATATCAATATGAAATTATTGACTTTCATAATTATTTAATGATTATGAACAATAATAGATGGATTCAAGTAGATTTAACTTTAGATTCTAAGTTGTCTTCTCTTGGATTTAAAATCCAAGAAAGTTGGGATGGAAATTCTGATATTCCAATGTGTTTTGTAACTACTAATAAAATATGGGAATGTGGTAATTTTGGAGCTGAAAAAAAAGCAGAACTTGTTTCTAAATTACCAGATGATATTTCAAAAAATAGAAAAATGTTTTTAAAAGCTTTTACCAAATGGCTTGATGATTTTAGAAATAATAAGTTATAATATTATTAGATTATAATTATTTTCAAATTATTGAATATCGAGGTGTTTAAAATGTAAAAAAAGTTCCCCAAATCAATTTAAATAATATAAAAGGGGATGAAATAATGATATTTAGAGGTAAAGTTTTTTCAAGCATTTTTGAAATGGAAACAAATTTAACTGTTGTTATTCCAAATAATTCAAAAGATATTAGCAAATGTAAAGTTTCTTATTTACTTCATGGCTTATGTGGTAGTAGTGGAGATTGGCTGGATTATACACAACTTCCTATTTTTTCTGAAGAGTATAATATTATTTTTATAATGCCCGATGCTTCGAGAAGTTTTTATACTGATATGAAATACGGCCTTAAATATTTCACTTACGTAAATGAAGAGTTGCCAACTTTATGTAAAAATATTTTTAATATAAATACCAGTAGAGAGAATACTTCAATTATTGGTAATTCAATGGGAGGATATGGTGCTTTAAAATCAGCTTTAACTTTTCCAGAAAAATATGGCGTATGTTGTTCATTTTCTCCAGCATGTTTATTTCTAAAAGAAGGACTTGATTTTCAAAGAAATAATCCAGAAAAGGTTAGAGAATTTTTTGGTGAAAGAATTGTAAATGATTTTGAGTCTATTTTTGGAGAAGAACTTTTATGGAATTCAAGTTATGAAATATTAGATTTGATGAATAAAATAAATGATTTTGAAGAGAAACCAAAAATTTATATTTCATGTGGATTAAGCGATGGTTTAATTAAGGATTGTAATAGACTTGCTAATGAGATGAAGTCTTTAAATTTTGATTTTTTTTATGATGAATTTGATGGAAATCATGATTGGTATTTTTTCAATGAATCTTTAAAAAGATCTATGAGTATTATTTAATAAATTAATAATATATCTATTAAATAAAAGAGCATTAATTATATGTTTACTTTGAAAGTATCATATGATTATTGCTCTTTTTTTATATTTAATTTTCATATTTTAATTTGAATTTTTTATATTTATATGTTGAATAAAAAAATGTGAAAGTTTCTGTTATTGGTACAACAAGCCATAAACCCCAGTATCCTATTATAATTGGAAGAATCAACAAGTTTATTATGAATAATATTAATGTTCTCAAGGAAGATATTAATATTGAGGTTTTTGCATCTGTTATTGCCGTAAAAAAAGAAGAGGCTATTATATTAAATCCCATAAGAACAAAACCTATTGAATATACTTTATTTGCTTCACTTGTTATCTTTAGAAGTTCTACATTATTAGTTATAAATAATTTTGTTATTTGTTCTGAAAATAGTAATACAACTATTAAAGAGATTATTCCTATCATAAAACCAGTAATTACAGCATATTTCATCAATTTTTTTATTCTTTTAATATTTTTACCGCCATAATTATAACTTATAATTGGTGCTATTCCTGAAGATATTCCCATTATAAAGGATATTATAAATACACTTATATAAGAAATTATAGAGTAGGCACTAACTCCTATATTTCCAAGATTTTTTATTAGTACCCAATTATATAAAAATGTTGTTATTCCAACTGAAATTTGAGATAAAAATTCTGATGAACCATTATAGAATATTTTTATTATCATATTTTTTTGAAATTTTGGAATTTTAAATTTTATTATTGATTTTTTTGATATTATGAATATAAAAAATACTATGAATGGTATGAATTGTGATATTCCAGTTGCCCAAGCTGCTCCATATGTACCAAGGTTATATTTTATCACTAAAATATAATCAAGAAATATATTGAATATTGCTCCAGTAGAAGTAAATATCATGGCAAATATCGGATAACCTTGACTTCTTATACTTAATTCGAGCAAATAAGTTATTGAAAAAGCAAATGAAAAATAACTTAATATTTTTAAATAATTTTTTAGATGTTCGAATGTAATTTCATCTGCCTTTAAGAATAAGGTTATTTTATTTAGAAATAAATTTGTGAATATTGTTATCAAAATGGAGAAAATAACTAATATGAAAAATGACACAGAAAAAGCATTATTAGCATTTTCTTTGTTTTTTTGACCTAAACTTACTCCTATGAATGTTCCACCGCCTATTGTAACCATTATAGAAAAAGCAGATATAAAAAATATAAAAGGCATAGCAAGATTTACTGCTGCAAGCCCTACAGATCCAACTCCCCTTCCAATGAATATACCGTCTATTATTGTGTATAATGACATTATAATAGAAGATATAACAGCTGGTGTTGCAAATTTAAAAAATAAATATTTTATATCCATTCTTCCCATATCAACTTTTGAATTCATTTTTTTATCACCTCAACTTATTCCGTTGAGATTTTAAAGTATATACTTGATATAAGGTCAAGTTAATTTTTTGACTGGTATGCAAAGTTTTCCAAAGTATCTATCATTAGTATTTATTAAAAAAGGATTGGTTGTATCTAATACAAAAGGTATGTCTATTATTTGATATTTTTTATCTTTTATATATTTTAATATTTCTTTTATTTTTTGTCCTATTATTTCTTCATTTTCAAAAAAATAATAAGTTAAATATTCTTTTTTATTTATTGTTTTATATTCTATATTATTTATTATGAAATAATTTTTATCAAAAATAAATCCAAAATAAGTTTCTTTATAACTTTTATCATTTAAATCAAAAAACATTATACTTTTTATTTTTAACCTGTTTTTGTCATATTCTATTTTTTGATTAAATTCCTTTATTTTATTGTAATTTATTATATTATTTTTATAATCTGCTGGGAATTCTATATAATTTATTTCTTCTATAGTTTCTAAATGTATTTCATTTCTTTTTTCATTCAATATATCCATATTGTCCATTATTTCATCTATTATGCTTTCTTTGTTTAAAAGTGTTAATATTTCTTTTTTTATTTTTTTCTTTTTATTTTTTAAAGCTACTTTTAAAGTTTTCATATCTTCATTTAAAAAATATTCTTTTATTTCTTTTATTGAAAAATCAAGTCTTCTCAATATTAATATTGCTTCTATTCTTTCCATATCTTTATAACTATAGTATCTATAATTATTTTCATGTTTGTATTTTGGTTTTATGAGACCACATTTTTCATAATATAATATTGTTTGTCTATTTATAAAAGTTAACTTTGATAGTTCTCCAATAGTTAGATAATTTTCCATTATAATCCCCACTTTTTAACTTTATTTTATATTTTCACCCTATACTGAGTATAAGGTTTTGGAGAGTTTTAACTATTATAATAATTTAAAATAATTTTATAGATCAATTTATAACATTTTTTACCCATTTTTTTGTTAAATATCTATGTCCAAGTATTATTGCTTTGGCTATTTCATCAAGCATTGTAAGGAGATATACCCAATAATAATCGAGTTTTAAAATTATTCCTGAAATAAATGCCGCTGTAACACCTAGTCCCCAAAGAGTTATTATTTCTGCGTAAAACATTATTTTAGTATCTCCACCAGCTCTTAGTATACCAACACCATTTATAAGATTGAATGATCTTAATGGTATGAATAAAAAAGATATATATAATATAGTTTTTATCATTTGTTTTACTTCTTGAGATACGTTAAATGCTTTTAATATTAAAGGTAATATAGATATTAGTAATAATATTAATATGATGCTAAATATAAAATTTAATTTTATAAGTTTTTTAGAGTATTTTTGTGCCTCTTCAAATCTCGATGCTCCAAGTTCTTTACCTATTATTATAGCAGTTGATGATCCCAAAGCAAATAAAAATGCCCATATAAATTGCTCAATAGTATCTACTATATTTTTTGCTGCTATTACTTCTGTCGATATATTAGCAAATATTATTGAATATGCTGTTACCCCTGCAGCCCATAAGAATTCATTTCCTGTAACTGGTGCTGCATGTTTTATAAATCTTATAACAAAATCTTTTGATATATATTTGATACTTTTAAATTTAAAAAAGGCAGGATGTTTTAATTTTATTATGTAATATACTAAAAATATTGCTTGTACTATTCTAGCAAATAATGTTCCTATAGCTGCTCCTGCTTCGTTCATTTGAGGAACTCCAAATTTTCCAAATATGAATATATAATTCAAAATTATATTTATTCCCATTGCTAAAGAACTTGATATCATTGGAATTGTTGTATGTTCTGTACTTTTAAATGCAGTTTCGAAAACAAATATTATAGACATGATAGGATATGATATCGATACTAATTTTAAATATTGCTTTCCTGCGTTTATTACTTCAGAATCTGGACTAAAAAAACTCATCACAAATTCTGGCTTGAAGTATGCCGGTATAAAAAATATCAGAGAGGCTAAGAAAGCAAATATAAACATTAAACTTGTAGTTTTTGATATGTTTTCTTTTTCTGATTTTCCATGATATTGTGATATAAATATAGAACCCGCACTTGATATTCCAAACATTAATAATGAAAAAAGAAAAAATATTCTGTTTGCTTGTCCTACAGCTGCTATTGCAATGTCTCCTAGTTGACCCATCATAAGAGTATCTATAAAATTTACTCCTGTAGATATGAGTTGTTGTATTGCTATTGGTAAAGCTAAGTAAAATAATCTTTTATAAAAACTCGACATGTTTATCCCTCTCATTTTTTTAGTATAAAAAAAATATTAACAAAAATTTATTACAAAAATATAGTTTTGATATAAATATATAAAACAAATTGGAGTTTATGAATACATAAACTCCAATTTGTCGTTTTAATCTTGATCTTTTAAAACTTTTGATAGTTCTGGAACTATTTCTATACCAACTTTTTGCCCTTCTGAATATACTGTTTTTTGTGAAGGATTATCTATTTGAACGAGTAATTCTCCATATTTTGTTTCTATAAAACTTTCAATACTATTTCCAAGGTACACATTATTTTTTACAATTCCATCTATATGTCCTTTTCCAAACTCTGCTATTTTCATGGATTCTGGTCTACACATTAATACTGCTTTATCTTCTAATGTTAAATTTTTTTGAAATTTTTTTATATTTAAAATTTTATCTTCAAGCTTTATTGTTATATTTTCAGAAATTTCTTTTATCTCTATATTTATAAAAGCTACTTTTCCAACAAAACCGGCAACAAATTTTGATTCTGGAGATTCATATATTTCATTTGGAGTACCTGTTTGAATTATTTTACCAGAATCCATCAATACAATTCTATCTGATAAACTCATGGCTTCTACCCTATCATGAGTTACATATACTGCAGTTATTCCAAGTGTTTTTTGTATTCTTCTTATTTCTATTCTCATTTGTTCTCTTAAAAGAGCATCAAGATTTGAAAGTGGCTCATCTAATAAAAGTACTGAAGGTTCTACTATTATAGATCTTGCAAGTGCAACTCTTTGTTGTTGACCACCAGAGAGCCTCGATGGAGATCTATGTGCAAGATGCTTTAAACCAACCATATCGAGTGTTTGCATTACTCTTTTTTCTATTTCATTTTTATTTATTTTTCTTAATTTTAATCCATAAGCTACATTTTCAAAAACTGTCATATGTGGAAATAATCCATAACTTTGAAATACTGTTGCTGTATCTCTTTTATTTGGTGGAAGTTGTGTTACATCTTGATTAGATATTATTATTTTTCCTTTTGTTGGAAGTTCAAATCCAGCTATCATTCTTAAAGTTGTTGTTTTTCCACATCCAGATGGTCCTAAAAGAGTTATCAATTCTCCAGGTTGTATTTCATAGTTAACATCATTTACGGCATATACTTCACCTTTTCCAGCAGGATCTTTAAATATTTTTGTTATATTTTCAAGCTTCACAGAAGCACTTGTTTTTATCATTATCAGTCACCTCTTAAGATATTGTTTTTTCTAAGTTCTTGTTATCTTTTATCAATAATCTCATAAGTCCAAATGCTATGAGTACTATAATTATAAGTGTCGTAGCAAGAACACTTGCATAACCAAATCTCAGGTTTTCTGAAAAATTATATATTAAAACTGTTATATGATACCATTTTGCAGATATTAAGAATATAACTGCACTTACAGCTGTCATTGAACGCACGAATGTATATGATAAACTCGATATAAATGCCGGTCTTAGAAGAGGCAGAACTATTGTTTTAAATATTGTTGGAACATCTGCCCCTAAATCTGCTGCAGCTTCTTCAATTGCTGGATCTATTTGTCTTAATGCAGCAACTCCGCCTTCAACTCCAACAGGCAATTCTCTTATTACATAGTTTATTATTATTATGAAAGCTGTTCCCACTATTAATATTGGTGGTTTATTAAAAGCTAATATATAACTTATACCTATCAATGTTCCTGGTATTGCAAACGGAACCATAACAAGTATTTCCATCAATTTTTTACCTGGGAATTTTTTTCTGACTACTACAAGAGCCGTTAACATTGCAAGAATTCCGGCTATTGGTGTGGCTATTGTTGCAAGTGTAACTGTATCACCAATTGCTTCTTTTCCTCTTTGCAATGCTTCTTTAAAGTTGTCTAAAGTGAATGTATAATCTATTCCCCAGTTTTTTACGAAACTACCAGCTATTATAGTTCCATAAAGACCTATTAAAAATATTATTATTAAAATTATTAATGTATTGAGTGTTATTTTAATAGGTTTTGATACGAGTTCTGTTAATCTTCCAGATGGTTTCCCAGTAACCGTTACAAAAGATTTTTTACTTACCCAAAATCTTTGTATAAGAAATGCTGTTACTGTTGGTAATAATAATAACAGAGATAAAGCCGCTCCATTACCAAGTCTTCCCATTCCAGTTACTTCTATATATGCTTCAACTGATAGGACTTTGTAGCTTCCCCCAAGTATTAAAGGATTTGCAAAATCTGCAAGACTATTTGTAAAAACTAATAACCAAGCACTTAAAATTCCTGGTGCAGATAATGGTAAAGTAACTTTAAAAAATGTTTTACTCTTTGATGCATTTAAATCTAAAGAAGCATCTTCAAGTGTTGAATCAATAGATTGTAAGACTCCTACCATTGTTAAATATGCTATAGGAAACATTCCCATTGTTTGTACGAGTGTAAGCCCACCAAGCCCATATATTGAAAAATTTGTTATTCCAAGTAATTGCTTTGTTATTAAACCATTATTTCCAAAAAGAAGTATTATAGATAAAGTTAAAGAAAATGGTGGTGATATTACAGGTAATGTTGCCATAGTTGATATAAATTTTTTACCTTTTATAGATGTTCTGCTTAAGGTAAAAGCAAATAAAAATCCAATTATTGTTGATAAAGTTGCAGTAAATAACCCAAGTTTTATACTACCCCAAAATGCTTGCATATATTGATTGGTTGTTAATATCGTTTTCCATATATCAAATGAAAACACACCATTTTTTATAAATGTAAGTCTTATCGCTTCGTATAAAGGGTATACTACAAATATGCCAACTATAATAAACAAACCAAGTATTATATAACTCATTACTGGATCTCTTGTAAATCTTGAAAGATATATGAATACTGATACAATTATTAATATCCCTATTGAAAATATATCCAGCAGTTTAAAAAAATCATTATTTTTTGAATTATCAAAAAGATATATCCCAACTCCTACAATATATTCATCTTCATCAAATATAGGTGAAAAATAAATATCTATTTTTTTATTTTGAAAAGTATATTGAGAAGGTAATTTATATACTTCACTATAAGAAGCATATTCTAATCCTTTTTGAAAATCATCAGTATTTATATTTTCATCATAAAATTTTAAATATTCCTCAGATTTAACATATGCTTTTAATTCATCAAATCCAGGCACTCCGTTTAAATATATTAGATTTAAATTTTCATAACTTTCAGATATATTTTTCACCCATTTAGAATAATCTTGATCTAAATGAACTGTATCTATTAATGAGACTATATTTTTATTATTTTCATTTGTTATATCAGCGAATGAACTTTTTATACTGTTGAATATCCATATATCAAGTATAGCTATTATTAATATTGTAAAAATATATATGATAACCTTTTTTTTAGTAAACATTTAATCACCTCTGAATATATTTACAATAGCGGCTATAAAAAGCCGCTATTTTTTATTTAGAGCCTATTTCTTTATTCCATCTTTCAACTAATCTTTCTTTATTTGAAGCATCCCATTCATAATCTTGATTTACTGTATTTAAGGTATCTATTTCAACAACTACTTTGTCTTTTGGAGCTATTTTTGATACTGGAATTACATACCATGCAGCTATCATTGCTTGTGCTTTTTCACCAAGTACCCAATTATAAAGTTTTTTTGCATTTAATGAATCAGGGCCATTCTTTATCAATGACATAGAAGCGAGTTCGAATCCTGTACCTTCTTTTGGTATAACTATTTCAAGAGGAGCTCCCCCAGCTTTTAGTTTTACAAGATCATGTAAGTATCCAATTGCAATAGGTATTTCTCCTATTGCAGCACTTTTTCCACCTGCTGATCCAGACTTTGTATATTGATCTATACTGTTATCTAATTTTTTTAAATATGTAAATGTAAGATCTTCATTTCCACCAAAAAGAGAGATTATATTTGTAACTACATTATATGCAGTTCCGGATGTCCCAGGATTAGCGACTCTTACCATTTTTGTATATTTAGAATCTATTATGTCAAACCATCCTTCAGGAGCTTTTATACCTAGTTCTTTTGCTCTATCTGTATTAATACCGAAAGCCAAAGGTCCAACATATAGTCCTATCCAATAAGATTCAGTATCTCTATATTTATCTGGTGTATTTCTCGCCATCGGTGATTTGTATGGAGTCGTTAATCCTTTTTGTTTTGCTTCAATATGTCCAAGACCTACTCCACCAACCCATATAGAGGCTTGAGGATTGTTTGCTTCCGCTTCCATTCTTGCAACTGCTTCTCCAGTAGATAATCTTACCCATTCAACTTTTATTCCAGTTTCTCTCTCAAATTCATCAAAAAGTTCTTTCGCTAATGGTTCTTCTAAAGTTGTGTATGCACCAACTTTTTCATTTGCAAAAATTGTCAAACTTAATATAATAATAAAAATGGATACAAGTAATTTTTTCATACTACACCTCCAATTTAATGTTCAGTCATATGATTTTATAATATCGTATTCATTTAAAAAAGTTTGATTTGTTTTTGATTTTTTTAAATATTTGTCGTTAATGTCGTTTAATTTTAATTATTTATTTACAAAGAAGAATGCAACAAAATTGTCACAAAAATGGATTTTCATCAATGTTATATATTTCTTTTTGTTCTTTAGAAAATGGTTTAGGATTTTTTAAATTTGATTCTTGTATATTCGTAAAATATGATAATTTCTTTTTATCTTCATATAAAGGAGAAAAATATTCTGGATGATCAATGAGATAAAAAAGCACATAGTTTTGATCATTGTATAATATTCCATTATTATTTAAAATGTGATAATATCCTTCTTTAGAGTTATCTTTTGTTGATATTATTAAAGCTTCAAATAAAACTATATGTTTCTCTATATTTTCCCATTTTAATGTTTTTGGATATTCTTTTTTTAAATTTTTTAGTTTTGTTAACGCATTTTCAGCGAGTTCTATATTATTTGTTTTACAAGATATCATTATATATTCAAGAAGTTTTCTATGTGCATATAATATGTCCATAACTTCTCCATTTTTTATTAGATTATAATATTCCATAACAATTAATTTTGATCTAATAAATTCGTCGATTTGAAGATTTTGACTTAAAAAAATCCCATTATTTTGTGATAAAAAACTTAATTCTTCTTTCTCCAATGCAGCTTTTATTTCTTCCACTCCATCATCAAATCCAATTTGAAGAAGTTCTATTCCTTTATCATATTTTTGAATATATGTTTTTAAATTTAAATCAAATGCCGGATATTTTTTTATTCCATCTTTGTCTATCAATATAAAGTTTTTTTCTTCTCTATCATATGTATATATAAAATAATTTCCTTTTATTGTTTTTACTTTTAGTAATGAATTACCATCTGTTATGAATTGGTTTATCCCATTTTCTTCTTTGCTATATATTAATTCTTCATTTACAAAATAATAAACTCCTCCAATTTTATAAGTTTTTTCAGTAAAATTTTCTATATTTATTATTTTTTTTATGCCATTAATATATTCTATTATTAGATTTTTATCATCAAAAAATTTTGGATGTATATAATTTGAATAATTTGCTGAATATAAAAATTTTTTTGGGTTCTTTATACTAATTATTGAAACGCTATATTTATTGCTTTTATTTTGTTGAAATAATATAAAACTTTCTTTTGTTATATCACTAACATAAAGACTTTCATAATTTCCTTTATATTCTGAGATCATATTTCCACTTGATATATCATATATTTGCAAATAGTGTATATAATCATTAGTCGTTATACTATAATTTTTAAAAGCTATTATTATTTTTTCTGCATTATAATCTAAATTTATACTCGATATATTAGAAGTTTTATAAAAATTGTTTGGAACAAAATTTTTAATCATTATACCATTTTTACGGAATATTTGAATCATATTATTACTTCTAAAAGCTATTTTTTGACCATCTCCAGAAATCGAATAAGTTCTATCTGTTGAACTAAATATAAATTTATGTTCAGGAATTTTTCTTTCTTTAATATCCCATATAAAAAAGTTATATTCTTTATTTTTTAATTTGTAAGTTATAAGTGTCTCAAAATTTTTTGATGTCATAGATAAAAAATCTTTGTTATTGTTGATATATTCAGTATATTCAACTCCAAAAATATTTAATGAAATTATAAAGATTAAAATAATTAGAATTTTTTTCATATTTTATCCCCCTTATTTTTATGTTTAATATTATATCACAATTTTATTAAACAGTTTGTTTATACAATTTTCATTTATTCGTTATTTAAATTTATACTTTGAAGTATAATGTTACTGTATATACAGTATATACAAAGGAGATGTTTTTATTGAATATTTTTTTTATTGGGGCAGGAAATTGTACTGAAATAATTCTTGAAAAAATGCAGAATTGTATAAAAAAAGCTTATTTATTAGATTATGATGTTGAAAAAATTAATTTTTTAAAAGAAAAATTTCATTTTTGTATTGAATCCGATTTTTTTATTTCTGATGATATTGATTTTTATGTGGAATGTGCGAGTGTTGAAGCTGTGAAAAAATATACTGAAAACATAATTAGGAATAATAAGAATATTATTATTTTATCAAGTGGCGCTTTTTCAGATTTTGATTTTCGAAACAATGTTGAAAATATTTTAAAAAATTCAAGGTCTCAAATATTTATTCCATCTGGAGCTATTGGTGGAATTGATATTATTAATTCTTTGAAAGATGAAATTAATTCTATTACTATAGAAACTCGTAAACCCCCATTAAGTTTTAATATGATAAATACAAAAGAAGAACTTATTTTTTATGGAACTGCCGAAGAAGCTATTAAAAATTATCCTAAAAATATTAATGTTGCTATCACTCTTTCAATGGCCGTTGAAAGTTTTGATAAAGTTAAAGTAAAAATTATTTCTGATCCAAAAATAATTAAAAATATTCATAAAATATTTATAGATTCAAAAGCAGGTAAATATGAAATAAAAATTGAAAATAATCCTTCTAATAATCCAAAAACAAGTTTAATGGCACCATTATCTGTAGTTGGATTTCTAAAAAAATTTAATAATAGTATTAAGGTTGGTGTTTAATAATGGACTTATTAAAAGAAATTAATTATTTGAAAGAAAAGAAAAATTTTATTTTTATAGGTCATAATTATGTAGAAAAAAATATTCTTGATTTATGTGATTATAATGGTGATTCCTTAGGTCTTGCTAAGGTTGCTCAAAATATTAATAAAGAAAAAAATATTCTTTTTATAGGCGTTGATTTTATGGCTGAAACTATGAAAATTCTTAATCCAGAAAAAAGAATTTTTGTTGCCAATAAATCTGCTACATGTCCTATGGCTAATTCATTATCTCCTGAAAAATTATTGTATTTTAAATCAAAATTCCCGAATTATTCGATTGTTTTATATGTTAATTCAACAGCTGAATGTAAGAGATATGCTGATTGTGTTTGCACTTCAGCAAATGCTGTAGAAATAGTTAATGCTATTGATAATAATAATATTTTATTTGGACCAGATAAAAATTTGGCTAATTATGTTAAAGAAAAAACTAAAAAAAATGTTTTAGCTATACCGGGAGAAGATGGATTTTGTTATGTGCATGATTCCATAGAAAACAATAGTTTGAATCTCAAATCATTCTCTGATTTTAATTTAATAGTTCATCCAGAGTGTAAAAAAAATTTGAGAGATAAGTCTTTTAAAGTTGGCTCAACAGGTCAAATGCCTAAGTTTATATCTGAAAATCTTGATAAAAAATATATTATCGGTACTGAGATAGGTATGGTGGACGTATTAAAAAATATGTTTGAAAATGTTGAAATAATTCCATTTAATAATGAAGCAATTTGTCATGATATGAAAAAAAATAAATTAGAAGATATCTATAATGTCTTAAATTTTGAAATTAATGAAATTTTATTAGATAGAAATTTGATAAATGATTCAAGACGTTCTATAATAAATATGTTTAAGCTTATGGAGGTATAATAAAGTGAAAGATGAAATAAATAATATTATAAAAAACATAAGAAATGATGAAAATTTTATTGATCTTGCCTCTTATGAACTTAAAAACAAAAATTTTGAAGCTAAAATTTTTTTAAAGGATGATAAGGTTTGTATTTGTGGAATTAATATAATATATGATGTTCTAAAATCTTTTAATTTAAATGGATCTTTTAATTATAATGACGGAGAAATTGCTGAAAAAGGTATTATAGGAAGTATTTTTGGTGATGCTTATAATATTTTATTATGTGAAAGAACTATATTAAATATATTATCTTTTATGAGTTCTATAAGTTCTAAAACAAATAAAATCAATGAAAAAATACTTGATTTGGGATTTAAAACAAAAATTGCTGCAACAAGAAAAACTATTCCTGGACTTAATAAAATTCAGAAATATGCTGTTATGATTGGTGGTGGAGATACACATCGTCTTAATTTATATAATACAATAATGATAAAAGATAATCATATTTCTTTATATGGTGGAATCAAGAATTCTATTGAAGCTGTATCAAAGTTTAAATCCTTCACTCAAAAATTAGAAATTGAAGTAAACAATTTAAATATGGCATTAGAAGCTTTAAATTATAATGTTGATATAATTATGCTTGATAATTTTAATTCTTACGAAGCAAAAGAAACTGCTAAAAAATTAAAATCTTTAAATAATAATATTTTAATTGAAGTTTCTGGAGGAATTTCTGAAAATAATTATTTGGAATTTTTATCTAATGATATAGATATTATATCAATGGGAATTTTAACTACTGAAATAAATTATATAGATTTTTCTTTAAAAATATAGAAGATTTTTTAATCTTCTATATTTTTTATTTTTTTATATTATTTTAAAAAAATAAATTTAATTTGTTGTATAATACAAAGGAATACTTTAACATATTAAAACAGGAGATGATAATAATGAATAAAAAATTATCTGAAATGACTTTAGAAGAACTTTGGATATTATTTCCAATAATTCTAAAAGAACATAATCCAGAGTACAAAAAGTGGTATAATGATGAAAAAAAGCTTTTATTGAGTTTATTAGAAAATAAATATATAAAAAGATTAAGTCATATTGGAAGTACCGCCGTTGAAGGATTAATAGCAAAACCTACAATAGATATTCTTATAGAAACTTTACATGATATTGACATAAATAATTTTATAATTCCTCTTTTAAAAAATGATTGGACTATTATGTCAAACAATAACTCAAAAGATTTTAGATTATCTTTAAACAAAGGATATACACCAGAAGGATTTGCTAAGAAAGTTTATCATCTGCATATAAGACCTTATGGAGATAATGACGAACTTTATTTTAGAGATTATTTAATTAAATATCCTAACATTGCAAAAGAATATGAAAAATTAAAATTATCTCTTATGCTCAAATATAAAAATAACAGAAATGCATATACAGAATCAAAGACTGATTTTATAAAAAAATATACATCTATTGCAAAAAATGAGTTTAAAAATAGATATATTTAACTATATTTTTGGAGGTGTTTTTAATAGAATGATAGAAGATAATTCTGTTCTTTTTAAAATTGGAGATTTTTCTAAATTAACCGAAGTATCAATTAGAATGCTTAGATATTATGATGAACAAGGAATTTTTAAACCCTTTAAAATAGATGAATTTACAGGTTATCGTTTTTATTGTGTAGAGCAGATTCCTATCATTCAAAAAATAATCTTATTGAGAGATATGAACTTTTCTATAAAACAAATAAAAAAAATACTGGAAAGTTGGGAAAATAATT
Organism: Oceanotoga sp.; assembly: GCF_030445905.1. Taxonomy (NCBI): domain Bacteria; kingdom Thermotogati; phylum Thermotogota; class Thermotogae; order Petrotogales; family Petrotogaceae; genus Oceanotoga; species Oceanotoga sp. The sequence continues at coordinate 98,355 of NZ_JASUSU010000004.1, forward strand.
TTTTGATTGAAAATTTAAACAAAAGAAAAGATATCATTTTAAATGAAATAAATTCTTTATATAATAAAATAAATAACATAAATACTGCCATAGAAGATATTAAGAAAAATAATATTTGTATTAATTTTAATATAAATTTTAAAAGTATTCCACAATATAACATAGTTTCTATAAGAGAAACTATTTCTTCTTATAATGATGAAAAAAAGTTATGGGAAAAATTAGATTTTCTTGTAAATAAATATAATATTACTTTGAAAAAAGGTATAGGAAATAATTTATGTATTTTTCATAATGATGATTTTGTTAAAAATAGTATTGATGTAGAAGTTGGATATATAATAGAAAAAAAATATATTGACTTTGAAAAATTGATATTTAGAAATACAAGAAAGGTAAATTTAATGGCATGTATGATGGTAAAAGGTCCTTATACTAATTTAGAAAAAGCTTATAAATTTTTAATTTATTGGCTTAATTCACATAATCATTATAAAATTTGTGGCAAAAGTCGACAAATTTGTCATGTTTCAAATGAAGAACCTTTTTATAATAAAAACCCTGAAAATTATTTAACAGAAATACAAATTCCTGTATTAAAAATTTGACCCTAACATGATGTTAGATGTTATACTGTTTTTAAAACGGAGGTGATTTTATTGAATAAATCATTTAAACTTGAAATAATCGGAGATGTTTCAAAAAATGGTGTTTTAAAAGTAAAAAAAGATTTCTTAAAAGGTCTAAAATATATTGAAAATTTTAGTCATCTGATACTTATATATTCTGATGAATTGTATATTTTAAAAGAAAGAGTATTCAAAATAAAGAATATTGATTCAAAACTTGGATATATAAAATTAGAAGGTTTAGAAAATAAAGAGTTATTAGTTTATGATATAAAGCCTTATTTTCCTTCAGAAGATAATATAAAAGATTTTAATTTTAATCCAAATCTTTTTGAAAATATTTCAAATATTAAAAATCTTTCTATAGAACAAAAAGGGCTTATTTTAAAAGAAAATGGAAAATATAAACTAAAAATAGAGAATAATGATTTTTTAAATTTATTTGAAATTAATTCATATATAAAAATATTTTGGTGGTTTGACAGATTTGATAAAGTAAAATATAGAAAAACATTAATTTGTAATCCCCCTTATGAAAATGCTCCAAAAACTGGTGTTTTTGCTTCTAGATCTCCTGTAAGACCTACTCCTATAGCTTTGACAATTGCTAAGATAATTGATATAAAAAAAGATGAAATATATGTTACTGAACTTGAATGTTTTGATCATACTCCTTTAATCGGTATACTGCCTTATAACAATAATGATTCTATTTTAAATGCTAAAATACCTAAATGGCTCTCTCATTGGAGAGATAGCATAGAAGAAAATGAATACTCTGATGGAAAGTTAAATATAATAAATTCTTATCTTGAAGATACTATTTTTAACTATTCTAATCCAAAGAGAAAATTGGAACTAAATAAAAAAAACTTTTATAAAAAAAATAGTCTTAAAATTAATGGAGCAAGACATAATAATTTAAAAAATATTGATGTTGAAATTCCTTATGGAACAATAACGAGTATTACTGGTGTGAGTGGCAGTGGTAAGTCAAGCTTAGCTTTTGATACTTTATATTCTGAATGTAGAAAAAGATTTCTCGATGCTTCTGGTGAAAATTCTTTAAATGATAATTCTGATTTTGATAGTATAGAAGGTATTATTCCTGCAATAGCAATTTCTCAAAATTCATTAGGACAAAATATATATTCAACTGTTGGTACTACAACTGGTATGATAAATCAATTAAGAATACTTTTTTCAACAATTGGTATAAGACATTGTCCAAAATGTGGAAATCCTGTTATCCCAATGACTGAAGATACTATAGAAAATATATTATTAAAATTAGATAATTATAAAATAGAAGATATTTATGGAAAAACTCATAATGATTTTAGATTAGCTTTGAATATAGGAAAAGGTGTTTTTTATTTAATTTTTGCTTCAGATAAAAAAATGGTTTTACAAACAAATAATACTTGTAGCAAATGCGGTAAAATTCTTTTTGATATTTCTCCTTCTATGTTTAGTTATACAAATCCAGAAAGTATGTGTCCTGTATGTAATGGAAAGGGTGAAATTTATGATGTTGATGTTGACTCAATTATACAAAATCCAGAAATTTCTATTTTAGATGGAGCTTCAAAACTTTGGGGTAAACTAGGAGTCTTTTTAAAGAATCCAAATCATAATTGGATAAGAGGTCAAATAATAGCTCTTGCAAATGAAATGAATATTGATTTAAATCTTCCTTGGAAAGATCTTCCCGAAGAGTTTAAAAAACAAGCGATTTATGGTAGTAATGGAAGAAATGTGACTTTGAAATTTAGTAATAATAAAAGTGGAAGAAACGGGAATATTACAAGACCTGTTGAGGGTGCTTATCATATAATAAAAAGACTTGTTTCGGATGAAAAAGCCTCAAAATCGAATATTGGTTATATGAAAGAAATCAAGTGTAATTATTGTGATGGTGAAAGACTTAATATTGAAGGAAGATCTGTTACTATAAATAAAATTAGATACCCAGAAATATTATCAATGTCTCTAAAAGAACTAAAAAAGTGGTGTGAATCTTTATATTCCACTATAACTGATTATCAATATGATTTTATATCTCCTATTTTGAAAAAACTTATTTATGATTTAAATACCTGTAAAGAACTTGGATTAGATTATCTTTCTTTAGATAGATCCGTTACGACTCTATCAGGTGGAGAACTTCAAAGATTAAAACTAGTATCTCAATTTGGAAATAATATTTCTGGTGTTCTTTATGTTATGGATGAGCCTACAGCTGGACTTCATCCAAAAGATTATGAAAAATTAATAAAAATAATTAAAAATTTAAAGGAAAATTCAAATACTATATTACTTGTTGAACATAATAAAACTATTATTAAAAGTTCAGATAGAATAATCGATATTGGGCCTAAAGCAGGCAAAGATGGAGGAAACATTGTTTTAGATGGAGAAATAAATGATATTTTAAATAATAATAATAATGTCTCTGAAACTATAGAGTATATAAAAAATGATAAAAATTTATTTATTCCAAAAAACAAACATAAAAATATTAATTTCATAGAATTTGAAGATATTAAATATAATAATTTAAAAAATATATCTATAAAAATTCCACTTAAATCATTAACTTGTATTACAGGAGTAAGTGGTAGTGGTAAATCAAGCTTATTGGAAGGCGTTTTATTTCCTACTTTTAATAAAAATAGAGAGATTAATTGTAAATATACTGTAAGAGAAAAATTTAAAAAAATAATTCTTGCTGATCAATCACCTATTGGAAGAACTCCAAGAAGTGTACCAGCAACTTATATAGGTATAATGGACGAAATTAGAAATATTTTCTCTGAAAAAAATAATATAAATTCAAGTTATTTTAGCTTTAATTCACCTGATGGACAATGTGATAATTGTAAAGGTTGTGGTGAAATTAAAATAGATTTTATAAATACTTGGTCAAAATGTCCAGTATGTGATGGTAAAAGATATAAGAAAAAGATTTTAGATTTTGACTTTGATGGAAAAAATATATTTGATATTCTTGAAATGACTATAGAAGAAGCTTTTGATTTTTTTCATAAAAATAAAAATAAAAAAATATACAATGTTCTAAATATATTGATGGATGTTGGATTAGGTTATTTGAAGTTAGGACAAAATTCAGCCACATTATCTGGGGGCGAAGCTCAAAGGCTTAACCTTGCTAAAGAACTTTGTAAATCTTCTGGAAAAAATGATCTTTACTTGTTAGATGAACCTACTACAGGACTTCATTTTTCTGATATTCAAAATTTATTAACTCTTTTTAGAAAACTGACAGACAAAGGATGTACCATAATAATAATTGAACATAATCCAGATGTTATCAAAAATGCCGACTGGGTAATTGATATAGGCCCAGAAAGTGGAGAATTTGGTGGTGAAGTTATAGTTCAAGGAACTCCCAAAATTGTTTCTGAAAATATTAATAGTTATACTGGAAAATATTTGAAAGTTAGCTCAGACTAATTTTTGGAGACGAGTTTAAATTTAGTTTAAGATATATATAATATTGTCTTTTCGGTATATAAAAGTCAATATGGAGCAGAAAGAAACCCTTTTAATAAGTATAATAATTTATGATATTCTAACTATAATTTATTTAGGAGGGTTTTTATGAAGGGTAAAGATTTAATAACTATAGGAATTTTTTCGGCCATTTATTTCGTTATAAACTTTATGTTTATGTTATTATCTGGTTTTTCACCTTATATATGGATTTTAATGCCTGGTTTAATAGCTATTTTTACAGGTATACCTTATATGATAATGATTTCTAAAGTTCAAAAGTTTGGAGCAATTTTTATTATGGGGTTAATAACTGGTTTATTATATTTTATAACTGGTCAATTTACAATTGTTATATTAATTACATTTATTATTTCTTGTGGAATTGCCGAACTAATTCGTTATATTTCGAAGTATAAAAATTTTAAAGGTAATATGTTTTCTTTCGTATTTTTTTCACTAGGAATGATTGGATCACCTTTACCAATATGGCTTTTTAAAGAAGATTTTTTAGCTCAAATTTCAAGTCAAGGTATGCCAGAAGAATATGTTAGTACATTGAATTCTATTGCTTCCAATGGTATGCTTGCAGTTTTATTCATTGCACCAATTTTAGGTGCATTTATAGGAGCTTGGATAACTAAAAAACTTTTTAATAAACATTTTAAAAAGGCTGGTATTGTATGATGTTTGATTTAAACAATAGTTTTACTTTAGATCCAAGAACAGAAATACTTCTTTTATTTATTATAAATGGCGTTGCATTTATGCAACGCTCGATTTATATAGAAACTTCTTTAGTTTTTTTTATAGCTACTCTTCTTTTTTTGTGTGGCTGTAGAAAACATTCTTTTTATTGGTTATTATCTTTTTTATTTTTATTAATAATTCAATATTTTTTGTTTCCAATTGCACCGAGTATATTTATTAATTTATTTTCTATAATTGTTATGTATTCAAGAAAAATTTTCCCTTGTTTAATGTTTGGAACTTTGATAATAAAAAAAACTCCTGTAAGAACTTTTATTTTAGCTTTACAAAAATGGAAAATCCCACAAAGTATTATAATACCTTTGGCCATAACTATAAGATATTTTCCCGCATTAAAAGAAGAAAGAAATCATATTAAAGATGCTTTTAAATTAAGAGGAATTAAAGGATTTAAAAAATTTGAGTCTTATTTAGTTCCAATTATGATTTCTGCAACAAATACTTCAGAAGAATTAAGTGCTGCAGCCGTGACAAGAGGAATAGAAAATCCAATAAAAAAAACTTCTTTAATAGATCTGAATTTTCATTATATTGATTTTTTTTCTCTTTTAATTGGTATAATTTTTCTTTTTGTGTCTATAATTTTAAGAATCGAGAATGTGATATAATGATTGAATTAAAAAATATTGTTTTTGGTTATAATAAAGATAATATAATTTTAAAAAATATTAATTTAAATATCTTAAAAAATGAATGTATTTTATTATGTGGTAAAAGTGGTTCAGGTAAAACAACTTTAACTAAACTTATAAATGGTATAATTCCACATTTGACTGAAAATTTTTATTTTAATGGAAAAGTTTTATGTAATGACTTTGATATCAAGAATCATAAAATGTATGAAATTTCAAGAATTATAGGATCCGTATTTCAAAATCCAAAATCTCAATTTTTTAATATTGATTCTAATAGTGAAATTGTCTTTGGGCTTGAGAATAATGGTATACCTCAGAAAAACATAGAATTAAGATTAAAAGAAACTATAAATTCTTTAAAAATCGAGAAATTATTGAACAGGAATATATTTAAAATGTCTGGCGGAGAAAAACAAAGTCTTGCTTTCGCCTCAGTTTTTGCAATGAATCCTGAAGTATTTGTATTAGATGAACCTACTGCCAATTTGGATGAAGAATCTATATCAGTTTTAAAAAACATACTAAAAAAAATAAAATCTGAAGGAAAAACAATTATAATAGCTGAACACAGACTTTTTTATCTTAAAGATATTGTTGATAGAGTAGTTTTAATGAAAGATGGTTATATTTCTAAAATTTTTAACTCTAAGGATTTTTTTCTTTAAATTTTGAAAATAGAGTTGATATGGGACTAAGATCTATAAATAAAGAAACTATAAATTTAAAAAATACTCCTAATGTTTATTCTAAAAATATTTTAAAAGTTAATAATCTTTCATGTAAAATTAAAAATAAAATAATTTTTAATAATATATCTTTTGAAGTTAAACAAGGTGAAATTCTTGGAGTTTTAGGGAAAAATGGTTCTGGGAAAAGTACTTTAATGAGATGTATTACTGGACTTATTAAAGAATATGAAGGATATATAAAATTCAATGATATTAAACTGAATCATAAAAAAAGAATAGATTATTGTTATATGATAATGCAAGATGTTAATCATCAGCTTTTTAGTGAAAGTGTATGGAATGAATGTAATATCGATGGTCATTCTAACGATTTGGATATTGAAAATGTTTTAAATAATTTTAATTTAATCGATTTTAAAGATTCTCATCCAATGTCACTTTCTGGCGGACAAAAACAAAGACTTGCAATTGCTACAGGTATTTTATCAAATAAAAAAATACTTATATTTGATGAACCAACAAGTGGATTAGATTATGATAATATGATTAAAGTTAGTTCTATGATAAAAAAACTTTCTAAAAATCATATTATTATTGTAATAACTCATGATATAGAATTTTTGAATAATACTTGTTCAAAAATTTTACAGATGAACAATTTTTAAATAATTGAAGATAAAAGGAGATTTTTATGATTTATAATAAAAATAATCTTGGAGATAATGTGAATAAAATTTGTGAGAATGAAGATTGTACAGTTTTTGAAATGCATAATGATACTGGAGATGGAAAAATGATTTTATATGATGTTTTTCCTGGAATATCATTAATGTATAATGATTTTTATATGGAAAAAACTGAATCAAAATTCGAAACTCCCGAAAATATTTTTTGTATTGATCATTGTAGAGAAGGAAGAATACAATGGAATATTAAAGATGATTTGTTCATGTACTTAAAACAAGGAGACTTAAGAATTGATGATAGAGATAATCATAAAAAAACTTTTGAATTTCCAATAAAGCATTATCATGGTATTACTATATGTTTTTATTTGGATAAAGCTGAATATTCAATAAAAAAAGCACTTGACGGATTCCCAATTAATATTGGATCATTAAAAAATAAATTCTTAAATAAAACTGATTATTTTGTTTTAAGATCTGAAAAATCCATTGAACATATTTTTTCTGAATTATATTCAGTACCAAATGATATTAAAAAACAGTACTTTCAGATTAAAATACTTGAATTGTTACTTTATTTAAGTGTTATTGATATTTCAAAAAATAATGAAAAACCTCCTTATTTTTATAGGTCTCAATAGTATCTTTCTAAATTCTAAAAACGTTTATTTAAAGTAATTTTAAACGATGTTAAAAGGGATATTTACCTCCATAGGTTATAATTAAATTGTTAAG